>JBHHXF010000444.1:0-3673 GCA_046756905.1 Anaerolineae bacterium
GTGGGTGGTCTGAGCATCCTCACCGGCTTCCAGCCGGTCATCGGCGTGATCGCCCTGGTGGTCTTTTTCCTTCCGGTCACGTTCCTGATGCACAACTTCTGGACTATAGAGGACCAGCAGATGAAGATGATGGATATGACCCAGTTCGTTAAGAACATGGGACTGATGTCTTCCGCGCTGATGTTTCTTGCCATCCCCCAGCCCTGGCCCTTCAGCCTGGGTGGCTGACGGCAATACCGGAGTCCGAGAGCTGAATCTGGCGGAACCCCGGCCAGATAGCAAAGGCCGGCGATTTGGTCGCCAACGCACGACCAGGTCGCCGGCTCTTTTTGACAAGATGAGCAACATGGATATAATTGTTTTGGCTAACTGTTGCCATTGCTAACCAATTTGCGGGAGAGAAGTGATGTGCCGAGGAGTAACTGGTTCAGCGCATTCTGGACCTCATCCCGCCAGTGAGAAGAGGTTAAGTGCAAATGGTGGATTCATACAACTATCGACGTTTCCGCATGACCGGCCAGCACGATTCGCCGGCCGAGTCCTTCCGGCGCGCACCCGGCGTCGGCCAGCCGGCACCCGAGTTCGAGATGACTGACCTGCATGGCCAGACCGTGCGCCTGCGTAATCTGCGAGGCCGGCCCGTAGTGATCGAGTTCGGCGCCATCACTTGACTGGTAATGATCGGCAAGGTTTGCCGAATGGAAGAGATTTACGAGAAGTACCGTGCTCAAGGCGTGGAGTTCATCGTCGCCTACACGCACGAGCCGCACCCTGGCAAACACTACGGCCCCCATGAGTCTATGGAGCAGAAGCAGTCATACGCCGAAGACATGGTGCGCGAGGAAAACATCGGCCGGCGGGTGCTGATCGATGATTTGGCAGGGACGATGCATCGCGCCTATGGCGGCTGGCCCAACATGATCTACGTGTTGGACGGCGCGGGGATCATCCGCTACCGTGCCATCTGGAACGACCCGGATCGCGTTGAGGCCGTGCTGGATGCGCTCCTGGCCGGCGAACTGGAGAGTGACGCTTTCGGCGAGGACACTGGCATGGTTCCCGGGCGGTCTCCGGTGTTCCGTGTTTTCCGGCGGGCCGGCTGGGATGCAGCCTGGGACTTCTTCGCCGCCATGCCGTTGATGATCATCCAACGCCTGACGTGGCGCGTTTGGGGGCGCCGGCTGGCCCACATACCTAAAACTCGTCCATAAACCGCTTGGTAGCTTCTAGCTCTGGCCAGATTTGGAAATCCCTCTGGAGCAATGGTGTATAGTCCGGCGTGAGCAAATCAACACCTCAGACTTCCATCGCAGCCCCACCGGCCCCGCCGGCCATCGATCGTCGCCCGGACCTGACCCGCATCGGGATCAACCGCGCCATCTGGCTGCTGGCTGTGCCCATGACTCTGGAGATGGCGGTCGCCAGCGTCTATCAGATTGCGGACCTGTACTGGGTAGGCCGGCTGGGCTCCGAGGCGCTGGCCGCCGTCTCCATCGCCGGCATGGTGCGCTGGGCCATCGTGAGCCTGTCCAACGGCCTGGCCATTGGCGGCCTGGCTATTGTGGCCCGCCGAACCGGGGAGCGCCGCCCAGAGGCGGCCGACCATGCCACCACCCAGGCCGTGATTTTCGCCCTGGTTGCCTCGCTGGGCATGGCTCTATTGGGCCTGGCGACGATGCGCCCGCTGCTGGTGCTGCTCGGCGCCGACCGAAACGTACTGCCCCTGGGCCTGGCCTTCTTACGAGTGACCTACCTGGGGTTGTGGGCCGTCGTCATGGTGCCGGTAATCAATGCCCTTTTTCGGGGCGCCGGCGATGCCAATATCGCCTTCGGCGTGCTAACCTTCGCCAACTTGTTCAACGTTGTCTTGGAGCCGTTCCTGGTGCTGGGTTGGGGACCTTTCCCCCACCTCGGCGTCACTGGTGCTGCCCTCTCCATGATCATAGCTCAGGGGCTGGGGTTGGTTCTGCAACTTCTGATCCTGTTGAGCGGCCGGGCGCGCATCCGGCTGAACATGCACCACTTGCGGCCAGACCTCACCATCATCCGGCGAATCGTGGACATCGGTACGCCCAGCACAGTGCAGATGTTCTTGCGGGCTGCCTCGCGGGTCATTGTGCTGGGGCTGGTGGGGATGTTCGGAACTTATGCGCTGGCCGGCTACGGAGTTGCCAATCGTGTGTTGCTGGTAGCCTTTATCCCGGGGTTCGGCCTGGGCAATGCGGCGGCCACGCTGGTGGGACAGAATCTGGGTGCCCGGCAACCCGACCGGGCGGCGAAGAGCGCGTGGATCATCGCCGGGTACAACGTGGCGCTCATGTCCGTCTTCGCCCTCTTCGCTTTCCCGATGGCCTCCCGCCTGGTGGCCGTGTTCGACGCCACGCCGGCGGTGGTGAGCTACGGATCGGCCGCGCTGCGTATCATCACCGTCAGTTACCTGTTCTCTGCTGTGGGGGTTGTCATGGGTCGGGGGCTGGACGGCGCGGGCAACACTGTGCCGGCCATGGCCATTAACGCATTCTCGCTGTGGGGCATGCAGATCCCCCTGGCTTACGTGTTGATCCGGACGCACCTGGGGACCGATGGCATCTGGTGGGCCATTGCCGTTGCCAACATCGCCAACGGCCTGTTGATGGCCTTCTGGTTTCGTCGAGGCGGTTGGCAGCGCCGGCGAGTGTAGATGACAGATAGTGGCATGGGCCAAGTGAAAGTCGTTACTCCCCGTTCTCTATCTCCTCCAGTTTGTCTACCAGACGTTCCACGATTTCCGGCGGTTCTCCAGGGTCCACAACTCGCCTGGCGGCGTCTTTGACCGTCTTCACTGCCTTCGACACGGGCCTGTCCGTGAAGTGCCGCGCGAAGTCGCTGGCCGCCAACTCGGGATCAACCGCCGGCCCGTACTGCTCGCGCAGGTAGTGCAGGTGATTCATGCTCCACAGATAGAGATCGGCCTCGGTCCGACCGGGGAAGTGGTCCAGCGCCCCCTCCCGCCGAATAACCTCGACCACGGGCAGATACATGTGGTCATACCAATGTGTTACAGCTTCTTCCCATGGCACCTCGTCCTGTCGCTCCTGAGCCAGATAGTAGCGATGAACGCGGATGTGCTCGACGAGGTCCCGGTAGCGGCCGGGCGTGGTGAAGTCGATGACTGCCTCTGGACGCAACTGATCCAGCCCGGTCTGCTCTAGAAAATCGACGTACCCGGCTTTGATGATCAGGTCGTCAAGGTCGTCTTCCGGTCGCAGCGGAACCTTTATGGGTATCTCGGTGACATACGCGTCGATGTGTGTCGCCCCGTTGGCTCGCGCGACCGAGACACGGTGATTCCCATCACGAACGAAATACGCGTCGCCGACTTGATACACCTCGATGGGTGGAATCGGTTCAAGTCGGTTGAGGGCCTGGTCCAGGTGAGCCCAGCGGCTCATATCGACAGATTTTCGAGGCAGAAATGCGCGGCTGAAGTCTCGGTAGCGGCCCACGCTGCCGATGATTTGATCCAGTGGGATCAGTTGTAAGCCCCGAGGAATGGCCTGCCGGCCCTTCAACTGCCGGCGTACCTCCTCGAACGGCAGCAGGTCGGTGGAGCGACCGGAGACGATGGCCAGAATGTCTTCGAATAGTGCGCGCCGGCGTGCTTTGTCGAATCGCTGGATTGATTGAGTCAGAT
>JBHHXF010000445.1:0-3673 GCA_046756905.1 Anaerolineae bacterium
TGCACGTGCAGCCGCTGGAGGACGTGGACGTGGTGGCCCTGGCCTGCCCCGATCCACACGATCTGCAAGAGTTGGTCGGATCCATCATCGACGCCGGCCTGCCCATCTGGTCCATGGTCTTCATCAACCCGCGTATGGCGGAGATTAAGAACCGTGCGCCGCTCATGGAGCACTACGGCCATCCGGTGGAGGAGCGCGTGATCCTGCCGGCGGCCTACGTCGTCACGCTGGCCGTCCGCGCCAAAGATGGGGACGCGGTTCGCGCGGCGCTGCCCGATCTGGTCGCACCGTATCAGGTCGAAATCCTGAGCGACCGAATCGCGCATCACGAGTGGGAGCATCGCTTCAAGCTGATGGTCGTCAAGCGACTCGGCCCATCCCTGGTGCCGGCCGAGGTCGTCGTCCCCCTGTCCAGCTTGGGCGACGTGATGACCGAGATTGAGCGCAGGGTCGATCAGCCCATCGTGAAAGAGGGCGTCATCATCCGCGAGGGTGTCGGCGGCGAACCGGAGGCCGTGATCCTGGGCTTTATCCCCAGCGATCAGCGCAAGTTCAGCTACAATTTCGTCTTCGGCCTGGTGCTGACCATCTTGAACATCGCCGAGAAGCATGGTGGACGGGGTTACGCCACCGGCCTGTACTTCTCCAAGAAGGCGGATAAGATTCTGGGTCGGGAGCGTGCCAACCGCCTGCGAGACTTCAAGCGGCAGGTGGATCCCAAGGGGATCATGAACCCGCGCAAGGTCATCGGCAACGGCCTGCTGGGGACGGCGCTGGGCCTGGCCGGCACCTTCGAGCCGCTGATCCGCCCCTTCGGCAACACCGTGATCACCCAGGTGGGTGAGCGCCCCACGGAACCGCTGCGCGACATTCCGGCCGATGTGGCCTGGTATGCCTACTCCTGCTCCCAGTGCGGCTACTGCATCGACGAGTGCGACCAGTTCTATGGCCGAGGCTGGGAGAGCCAGAGTCCGCGCGGCAAGTGGTACTGGCTCCGCGAGTATATCGAAGGTCGTGAGGACTGGGACCAGTTCATGGTGGATACCATCCTGGCCTGTACGACCTGTGAGCTGTGCAACCAGCGCTGCTCGGCGGCGCTGCCCATCGAGCCGTCCTGGATGAAGCTGCGCGGTCAGCTCATCGAGGAGAAGGAACAGATGACCTTCCCGCCCTTTGAGATGATGAGTGCTGCGTTGAGTGACCAGGGCAATATTTGGGCCGGCTACCGCGAGAACCGCGCCGACTGGTTCCCCGAGGACCTGTGGGAGAAGCACGGCCCGGATCACAAAGCGAAGAACGTCTACTTCGCCGGCTGCACCGCCTCCTACGTCGAGAATGACATCGGCATGGCCAGCGTGCGGCTGCTGGATGAGGCCGGCGTCGATTTCACCTATCTGGGCGAGAAGGAGAACTGCTGCGCCACACCCATGCTGGTGGCTGGCAAGTGGGAGCTCTTCGCCGAGACCATGCAGAAGAACATCGCCGCTGTGAAGGAGGCCGGCGCTGACACGGTCATCACCTCCTGCCCGGCGTGCGACATGATGTGGCGCCAGGCGTACCCGAAGTGGGCGGAGAAGCTGGGGATTGAGTACGACATCACGACCCGGCACTACAGCGAGGTGGTGAGCGAGAAGATCGAGGCCGGCGAGTTCCAGTTCCCACAGAACGGCCACGCCCCGACACGCGTCACCTGGCACGACTCCTGCCACATCGGGCGCGTTTCGGGCGTCTACGAGCCGCCGCGAGACCTGATCAAGGCCATCCCCAATGTGGACTTCGTCGAAATGGCCCACAACCGCCAGCAGGCCCACTGCTGCGGATCGGTGCTGACCCTTATCAAGGAGCCAGACGTGGCCGCCGATGTGGGCGAAATCCGGTTGCAGGAGGCAGTGGACGTGCAGGCGGAGAAGGTGCTGGCCCTGTGCCCGTGCTGTGAGTTCCAGCTCCGTGTCTCGCGGGACAAGAAGGAGGTGCCGCTGGAGGTGGTCGATCTGGCGCGGTTTGCTGCCGGCGCGCTGGGCTACGACTTCCCGGAGCCGGACCCCGAGGTGCGCAAGCAGTGGGCGGTCTTCGAGGCCATGATCAATCTGATGACGCCCGAAGGCTTCGCCGAACTCATTGGCACCATGTTGCCCGAACTCATCGACGCCATGCCCTTCGGCATGGGGCCGATGATGCGTGTCATGGGCAAAGTACCCGGCGCGCTGAACCTGATGAAGCCCATGTTCCCGGTGCTGTTCCCGCGCCTCCTGCCCATGATGATGCCCAAGGTCATGCCAACCATGCTGGACCGCGTCGCAGACCGCATCCCCATGCCGGACTACATGGCCGAGCAGATGCCGGCCCTGATGCCCAAGGTGATGGACAACCTCATGCCCCACATGCTGCCCGATGTCGTTCCGCTGGTCGCTGATCCGATGATCAGCTACTTGCAGAACGGCTCCTCCAACGGTGCGGGCAAGGCCAGTTAACTCGAACTGAAGCCATCAAGTCATATTATCTCGGAAAAGGGTGCGGGTGCCGCAATGTCGCGGCACCCGCACCCCTTTTGGGGGCTCAAGTGTTTGACTTCGAGTTGTATCCGTGCTATATTCGCTTTTGGATATGGGAGAGGCATTGGAAAGGCTTGGGAAGTTGTTTGATGGATAGGTCGGATTTCATCTACATGGATCATGCAGCCACCACACCGGTGGCTGCCGAAGTACTGGAAGCGATGTTGCCGTATTTCTCCGAAGAGTACGGTAACGCTTCCAGTCTTCATGCTCGGGGCCGAAATGCACTGCTGGCGCTGGATGAGGCGCGGGCCACGGTGGCCGGCATCCTCGGTGCCGGCAATGACGAGATCATCTTCACCAGCGGCGGCACCGAGAGCGATAACCTGGCCGTGCGCGGCGTGGCGCTGGCATCGCGGGAGCGTGGCAACCACATCATCGTGTCCTCGGTGGAGCACAAGGCGATCCTCAATACGGCCCGCCAACTCTCCGAACTTCACGGATTCCGCGTGACAGAACTTCCAGTAGATGAATACGGTCGCGTCGATCCGGCAGATGTCGAAGCTGCCCTTACCGATCAGACAGTGCTGATCTCCGTCATGACGGCCAACAACGAGGTGGGGACCATCCAGCCGATTGCTGAGATCAGCCAGATCGCGCGAGAGCACGGGGTACCATTGCACACCGACGCGGTCCAGGCCGGCGGCTATCTCGACATAAACGTTGATCGTTTGGGTGTGGACCTGCTGTCGCTGGCCGGCCACAAGCTGTACGGCCCCAAGGGTGTGGGGGTGCTCTACGTTCGACGCGGCACGCCCCTGGAGCCGGCTCAGACGGGAAGTTCCCACGAGAGCTACCGGCGGGCCGGCACGGAGAACGTGGCCGGCATTGTGGGCATGGCCAGAGCGCTGCGCTTGATGCAGGAGCAGCGACCGACGGAGGCGCCACGGCTCCAGCGGCTGCGAGATCGGGTGATTGAGGGGGTGCTGGCCGGCGTGCCGGACGCCATGCTCACGGGCCATCCGGTGGACCGGCTGCCCCACAACGCGAGCTTTGCCATCCCAGGCGTGGAAGCTGATGGGCTTCTGGTGGCGCTGGACCTCAAGGGCGTTGGTGTCGCCAGTGGTTCAGCCTGCACGTCGGGGTCTGTTGAGCCATCCCACGTCTTGCAGGCGATGAAC
>JBHHXF010000446.1:0-3650 GCA_046756905.1 Anaerolineae bacterium
GCCGAGTCGCCCGTACCCGAATTATTTTCTCAAGGTTCATAAGTCGTTACTACGAACTCCGAAGGTTTTTCTGAAGATCCAATATCTCCTCCTGCGCCATTGTTTATTCCCCAGATATGGTCTACCAGGGTTGGTGCCACCTGGCGATGACCAGGGGCAGGTGGACCACACAGCCTGGTCTGCCAGCGGTCGCCATGATGTCCGCTACGTCGCCGATGCCGTTGCCGTTGACGTCACCAACGCACTGAGACGCCGGCCACCCCACCTGGGCCGAATTGGGGTCCACCATCAGCGACAACACGTCCACCGCCTCGAAATTTGACCCTTTCACCTGGCGCAACTCCGGCACCAGAACGTCGTTGTTCCACCGCTCGTCAGGCGCGCCGGAGATGAACCAGGACGCGCCGTTGTCGGCCAGAATCATGCCATACTTCTTGAGCGCCTGCAAGATCACCTGCACCTCCGGCGAAAAGCCCGACGTGTCGAAGTCGGCGCGCAGACGGAAGCGCTGACCCATGGGCGGGTATTGCGACCCGGTGAGGCTGGACGCGAAGTGGCGCGCCGGCCAGATGTACTCGCGACGCGTCTGCGGGGCGGTGACGCGGATGGCGTGCCGGATTTCGCCGGCAGCCACTTCATCGTAGCGCACCAGGCCGGCCAGGATGGGCAGGCCGGCGGCGTCGGCCGAGGTCCAGCCGGCGGGCCGCAGGGCGTTGGAGTTCAGGTCATAAATGGCGCCAGAGCCGGCCTCCCAGCTCCCGTCGGGCTGCGGCCAGGCGTAGTACAGCTCGTACAACACGCAGTTGTCGCGGTCCACGATCAGCACGTGGCGGTCGCCATCGCTTTCTGGCCCGCCCTCGATGGGCGGATCGGGCGGGATGGGGTAGGGGCCGGCGTCGCTTTCGTCGGCGTAGTCGAAACTGATGTCCACCTTCGGTTGGGTGCCTGGCACGTCGGTGTAGGGGATGCCGATGGGGCTGCCGGAGCCGGGCGGCCAGTCGCCGGCGCCGAAGTCGGGGTGCAAGCCGGCGTTGGCTCCGATAGTGTTGATGTAGGCCGCCGAGTTGGCGTCCACCGGCAGTGTGTCTATCGGCACGTTCCAGATGTTGTCGGCTGGGAAGACGGCACAGCCGGCCACCTCAGGTGGTCCCTGGGACTGATCCGCTGTGGCAGTCGGTGTGGGTGTACTGGTTGGCGTGGACGTGGCAGTAGGTGATCCGCCGGTTGCTGTCGGTGTTGGCGTTGGTGTCGGTGTGTTGGTGGGCGAAGCCACTCCCTCGATAATATCCGCCAGCTCCGCCCGCGCCGCCTCCCACACGTCGGGATCGGTGGACCAACTGATGTCGGTGAGCACCCAGGTGGGGTCCCCCGGGTCAGCAACGCCGTACTCCCACAAGATTGTAGGGACCATCTCGTTGACGATTTCAGCCGTGCGTGTGGGGTTGACGGCCACCGCCAGGGTCAGGTAGTCCACATCCTGGATGCCGCGCCGCCACAGCTTCAGGCGCAGCGAAGCGAAAGGCCCCTGCAGCCCGTAGCTGTCGCCGGGGTAGCGCGTGTCCGTGCCGGGGTAGAACAACACGCCGTCGCCGTTGAGGTAGTTCCAGCCGGCCTGCCCCCGTGTATCGCTGTCATAGCTATAACAGCCGAAGGTCTGCGCCTGTTGGAACAGGTTCGGATAGGCCCTCGGGTCGCTGTAGCCGTAGCACTGAAAGTTGACGTAGTACGTGGACTGCCAGAAGAACCAGCGGTCAGCTCCAACTTTGTAGTGGCCCCAGGCAAGTTCCCGCAAGGCCACGCCATCATCCTCGGTGGCGAATGAGCCGGAGCCGGGCCGGCTGCCGTTGTACATGAAGAAGCGTTTGGACGGATTGGCCCGCAGTGCGGCCAGGGCGTTTTCCCAGTCAGACGTGATGCCGAAGCCGGCGCCGCTGGTCGGGATGTCCAGACTGGGGGCGTTGGCCATGGCCTCGGGCAGGGAGACTGTTGCCATGGACATGAGCCGCCGGCCCGGGCCTGGGTTGTTGTCCATCCACTGCGCCCACTGCTCGATCTGCGGGTAGTTGTCCGACTCGTCGATGAGGTAGAGGAAATACTCGGTGGGCGTGGCGAAGGCCTGGCTGTCGAACCAGTTGACCCACGCGTCGGTATTCGTCCACATGTCCTGCTGTGTGCCGTCCTGCCAGGGCCAGCTCCCGTAGGTGCCGATGGAGTACACGTTGTTGCCTACGCCGATGCCGACGCCGTCATAGCCTCGCGCAGGGGTAAACAGCTCACCGGTCAGACGCGCGGTCCAGGCGTCATCCATCCGTTCGATGTCCATGTCGCCGTCGATGAGGGAGAACTTGTGGCGATGGGCAAGTTGCATGTGCCGATCGGCGATCTGGAGGGACTGGGTGTACACGGCTGTGCCAGGATCGGGCCACATGTTGGCCGCGCCAAGGTAGCGGTCGTTGATGTCTTCGGAGCTGTAGACCACCATGGTCTTGGCGCTGGGCAGGTCGGGCAGCGTGAAATCGCGCACGCGCAGACTGATGGGAATCTGCCAGGTGGGTGTGCCGTTTTCGGTGACGTCGATGGTGCCGGTGTAGACGCCGGCCGGCACCGTCTGCGGGATGTAGATGTCGCCCCAGATGGACTGGTTCGTGCCGGCGTCGATGGTGAAGGGCGTTTCGAGTTCCAGCGGCACGGCGATGTCGGGGTAGAACTTGTCGTGGCACGGCCGATCCTGCCAGGTGCCCGTGCCGCTGCCGTTTTCGTCGTAGGGCCGGCGACATCGCTCCGGGATGTGCCGCTCGTCGTAGTCGTTGTACGCCAGATCGATGCTGAGCCCCTTGATTTGCAGGTAGCGCACGTAGAACAGTTCGATGCTTCGTCCTACGTAGTTGAAGACGCCGTTGCCGGTTGCGCTCGTGGTGGTGATGCCGGCGCCACCAGGGCCGGCCAGCGACGCCAGACTCACGGCGACATTTGTGGCGTTCGCCGTGGGAGCTTCCAGCACCAGGTTGAAAGCCACCACTTCGTTGTGCGCGCCGAACAGCGAGATGCCGGCGCCGTCCCACACCGAATTGTGCACTGCCGTGGGGTCATTGGTGGCACGCAGCTCGTCACGCGTGACCTTGTCGCCGCCCTCATTGGCCCAGACGTGGGCGATGTTGCCCCCTTTGAGCAGAGGAGCAGAGGAGCCGGGGAGCAAGGGAGCAGGGGAGCAGGGAAGCAGGGGAGCATTTGCCTTTCCACCTCTGCATCTCAGTACCTCTGCACCTCGGCTCCCTTGCTCCCCCGCTCCCCCGCTCCCTGGCTCAAGCGGGGTGAGGGCCGTAGCCGCGTCGGAGAGGCCGGCGCAGAGAACCACGACGATCAGCAAAGTGATCACCGCAGCCGTCAGGCCAGGCCATATGTGCTCTCGTCGCATGGGGAAAATCTCCTGTTGTGGCGAACCTGGAACCGCATCCTTGCCACTCATAATTATACTCCGTACACGAATGTTTCGGGCGAACGGCACGGAAAAAAGCGGTGAAATGTCGGCAAACAGACGACCAGCCAGATGCTACGGGGTCTCATCTTTGCCTCCTGCCTGCTCAGGGGGATGCCTGACCCCGGATCACTACGGCGGCGGCCGTTTTCAGCGCCGGCAAAGTCACGCTCAG
>JBHHXF010000447.1:0-3646 GCA_046756905.1 Anaerolineae bacterium
GGAGACCTTCGCCGAACGAGGAACGGAGACCTTCGCCGAACGAGGAACTGACCACTAACCACTAACCACCGACCACTGATCACGGGTTGTTGTAGTCAATCTCCATCTCGTAGTCTGGCACGACGTGCACGCCGACGACCAGCAACCACACGTTCCCCTCATAAGTTCGGCTCAGGCCGAGGGCCAGGTAGATGTCGTCGGCGTTGAGACGGGCTTTGAGTGTTGGTTCGTCGAGGTCCAGGAGGCCGCCGGCCTCGCCCAGCCAAGCGCGGCCAAGAGCACGCCACTTCATGTCCGTCACCGGTACGCCGCTCGGGGAACTTGCCCTGGGGTGGCGGATATCGTCGACGACAAAGCCCAGGCGGGCCTGGTATTTGCCAGAATAGGCATCCAGCTCGAAGCGCGCCCACAGGTGGTCGGGCTTCACCAGGCACAGCGAGCGGGTCTCGTGGATCAGGATGTCTTCCGGCCTCTTGTCCAGATGCTCGGCGAAGAAGTGGGCGCGGCGCTCGCCCTCCAGTCGGCGTCGCAACTCTGGCCGGCGGTAGACGAAGTCCATCACCACATCTTCGGTGTGCGGCGGGTCTGGGCGCGGTCTCCTGAAGTTCAGCGATACCACATCGGAGCACTGGACGACGCGACCGTCGGCGTCGGTCATGTCGCCCAGGAGCAATGTGCCGTGCTCTTTCACCGGCCGCACCCATTTGAGACCGCTGATCGGATCGGGCTCGGTGGTGAAGCCGGCGGTGCAGATGCCGCTGAGCATTTTGGTCATAGCCAGGATGAGAACTTCTTGTTGAGACATGGTAAGCCCCCCTTTTACAGATGCACTACATCGAGCCCCTGCACGTGCTGCTGCCAGTACTCGGCCACCAGCCGGCGGTGACACTTCTCGGCGGTCGGCTCGGAGCAGAGCAGGCAAGGGCGCTCATAGTGGGCTAAGATATCGCCGGCTGCCTGTTCCATCTGCCGCTCGACCATCAACGGGTCGAAGCGGCGCTCGTAGGCCGGCCAGTCCTTGTCAGCGCGATAGGCGTCGAGAATCTCGGGCGTTGGGGCCAGCTCGGGCCGGTGCTCGTAGGCGATGCCGAAGCCTTGGCGCAGCAGGAAGTCGAGGTCGTCCTTCTTGGTGTAGCCGGCGAGTTGGGAGGTGTTGCGCAGCCGGATGTCGATGACGGCGTCTACGCCGGCTTCGCGCAACAGGCCGATGAATTCCCGCAGTGGTTTCTTGCGAAAGCCAATGGTGTAGATTGTGGGCATGATACGTCCCCCCTTTCAGTCATCAAAAAGTGAGAGTTGCTCAGGTTTTTTGACAGCTTCAACTGCGCGGCCATCGGGCAGGATGTGAACGACGCGAACGTCGCAGTTGAGGAGGGCAGGAGTGATGAGGAGCGTGCGGTGACAGTGGCGGTAGTCGCCTTCACTGCACATCATCGCCACCGTGGTCTGGCCGGCCAGTCCCAGCAGTTGCTCGATGCCGGCCTGGAAATCTGCGCTCTCGGCCATGCGGTCGTAATCGGGTCGGGCGTTTTCTCCGTCGTAGAGCGACTGGTCCTGCGGGCGACCCCCCAGTGTATCGCCCAGCCAGACGTAGCGCAGGCCGGCGGCTTCAATCGCCTCAGCCAGGGCTTCGCGGTTGAATTGGGACACCCAGCGGCTGTACGGCTGGCTGCGCACATCCACCAGGGCATTGATGCCGTGCTGCTTGAGGAGCGCGACAAAGTCATCGATGGCGTGATCGCTGTGGCCGATGGAATAGACGGTTAGCTCAGACATGTGATGTCAGTCAGGTGATGGGAGTGCCACTATGACGGGGGTATGGTGAATGATACTCAAATCAGCCGCATCAGTCAACCAGAAGTGCCCGGCCGTGCCGGCGACTATCGCCCGGACACACGCCCCACCGGGCGACCGAGAGAGTCTTGGGGGGTACGGGCGCCAGTTGCGACGGTGTTTCCACAGTACTGGACAACGAGTGATTGAATGGAACGAACTGGAAACCCGCTGCTTCATGCCAGGGCAGTAACCGGAGTGTAACCCTTTGACCATCTCAAGATGGTACACTATAATTGCCTTCAGCCTGGACAAGCCTACAGGGAGGTTCTACATGACGTTGACAACAGACGGAACTGAGCGACGGTTGTTGCACTTGGTTAAGGCGCTACCGCCTGAGCGCGTGGCCGAAGTACTTGACTTCGCCGAGTTCCTCTACGCCCGTGAACAGCCGCAAGTGAATGATACGCATGCTGCGCTGCAGGACAGCTTTGGCGTCTGGCGTGACCGCACCGACCTGATCGGTGACAGCGGTGCGCTAGTGCGTGCAATGCGCGATGAGTGGCAAGCGCGGGAGGAGCATCTTGGCCTCGGGTGATTATCTGATCGACTCCGATGTCTTGATAGACCACCTGCGCGGCTATGCTCCGGCTCGCGATTTTCTCAATGCCTTGTTGCTCGACGGAGCCACTCTCCACTTTTCGGTCATAAGCGAGGCGGAGATTTATTCGAATGTTCGCCCGGGCGAGGAGCCCCGGATCCGTGCTCTTTTCGGCGCCATGTCCCGCCTGGTAGTGGATGGTGCAGTTGCTCGTCGAGCCGGAGCTTATCGGGACGCGCTCCGAGAAACGGCTCGCCTGGCCCTGCCCGACGCATTGATAGCGGCCACTGCCAGGGAATGCGACGCCACATTGGTGACGCGCAACGTCCGACATTATCCCATGACCGACGTGATGGTTGTGGAGCCCTACAGTATCACATAGGTACACAGCCGATCTCATCATCGACGCACAACCTCAATCTGCGCCGGCTCGTTCACCACAATCTGCGGCGCGCCCTTGTACTCCCCAATCTCACCCACCACCCGGATGTACTGGTTGAGGAACAGTTGCTCCGGCGGCTGCGGGAACTTGCCGGCATCGTCTGCGAAGATGACCACGGTGAACGTGCCCTGGTACTCCTCGGCGAAGTTGAGAAAGATGACCTTCCCTGAGTTGTAGGTCCGCACAATCGTTCCTTCGATCGCCGCGTACTCCCCGATGTGCTGGCCGGCCTCCTGCCACGAGTAGATTGTCGGGCCGGCCGGCGTCGGCGATGGCGGGACTGTCGGCGTCAGATAGGGCGTGAAGGTGGGGTACGGCGTGTACGTCGGGTTGGGCGTCTGGGTGATGATCTTGACCTGGATCTGGATCGGAGCCGGCGTCTGGGTGGGGTATGGTGTGTACGTCGGCGCCGGGGTGAGGGTTGGGAACGGCGTGTAGGTGGGATAGGGTGTTGGCGATGGCACGACCGTGGCGGTCGGGGCCGGCGTGGCGGGTGAGCCGCAGCCGGCCAGGATGAGGCCGGCCAGCATCGCCAAGGCCAGAACAACATTGGCGATGCGCCGGCGGCTATTCAGGCTGTAATCGCTGTGAAGTTGCATGTTCCCCCCCCTGTAATTATCGTACTCACATTCTCTATTCCGTTCGTCAAAACATCGCGACCGTATCTTACCAGATTCTGTCGCAAAACGCCAATCTGTGCATGGGAGCACGGGTGTCAGGGAGTAGGGGGGACAGGGGTGGGCCATCGGGGACAGGCAGACTCCATCCATTGCGAGGCCTGAAGCGGTATGGTATAATCAGTAGATGAGAATTTTAGCTCTTGACCGGTC
>JBHHXF010000448.1:0-3643 GCA_046756905.1 Anaerolineae bacterium
TCTGTAAGCCATCCAGCCACATGTGCCGGTGCGGGCATCTAGCCGTCCAGCCTTTTAATGCTTCAGGGTGAACGTATTTCATGACGACTGGTTACTGACATCTGACTGCAGGCTACTGATGGCGGTACCGCCGGCGGTGTAGGATCAGGCCGGCCAACACTGCCGCCGCACCCGCCAGAGCCATCAGGCCGGCCACCGAAGGACTGTTGCTGATCGTGCCCCCTGTCGTCGGTACTTCTTGCGGAGCCTGGGGCACGTTTTTGACCGCCGGGACGGTCTTCATAAAGGCAGCAATGGACAGGGCGTCGGCTTCGGTCATCTCCTTGTATCCCCCGATGACTTCCGCCATTAACCCTCCCACCTCACTGCCGTCCGGTCGCTTTCCCGTACGCAGCAAAGAGGCGATCTGCTCCTCCGTCCACTTGCCTATGCCCGTCTCTTCGTCAGGAGTGATGTTGGGTGTCACACCTTCTTCAGAAGCCGCGCCGGCCAGGAACCTGGATATGTCGGGAGACCCGTCGGGGTTCCTGGGGTGTGGCACACTCCACAGGCCGCGACCGCGTTCACCAGGTACTCGCCCCGCGCAACACCCTCTGTTGGGGCGACTGCTGGCGGCGACACCGGAGGCTCGAAAGGTGGCATAGGCGCCGCGAGCTCCGTCGGGGGCACGGCGTTCTTCACCGGCTCTACCGTGCGCAGATAGGCGACCAGATCCTGGGCGTCCTGGTCTGACATCCCGCCAAATGCCATGTAGGGCATCATGGGGGAGAGCTGCCGGCCATCCGGCCGCCTACCCAGGCGAAAGGCATCCATGATCTGATGAATACCAGCTTTATGACTCTGTGTATCATGATAACCTTCCTCCTTTTTGCGAGCGACCTCTCAGAAAACCGAGAGGGCTCAAAGCCTGCATCGTTCACCGCTCCAGGGACATATGTGCGTCCAAGAACCCGTTCAGGGAAAGTGAGCGCGGTTCTCGGCCAGGCACTAATACTGACATCTGGCGATGGGCACCACCTCTCTAGCGTATTGAAACCTCTTTGCCCCATTACGACGACGACGCATCCGCCAGGGCACTGGCTTCGTCCGCGAAAATGTCCATGAAGTCGGCCAGGCGGGTGATTTGGAAGATCTCCAGATAATGGTCGCTGAGGCCACACGTCAACAGCCGGCGGTGTGCCTTGCGTGCCTGGGCCAACAGGCTGACAATCAACGCGATTCCGGTGCTGTTGATATAGTCCACTTCGCTGAAATTGAGCAGGATGGCCGTCGAGTCCCGGCTTGCGGCTTCGGTATAGGCGGCGTTGAGTGCCCCTTCTGCGAACGCGTCGATTTCGCCGCTCAGGTCGATGATGGCGACGCCGGGCTCGTGGCGCACGCTTGTACTGAGCGTAGTCGAAGTATCTGCTTCAACCGTTTTCACCGGCATTTTCATCTCCTTCCAGATACAGGATCAGTTCAACGGTGTGGTGAGTCTCGTCGCTGGTGACGTTCATTTCGTCCACCATCTTGTCGATCAGGAATAGCCCCCACCCTCGGGGCGTTTGCTGGCCGGCCAATTTAGCCGCCAGATCAGGCGTCTCGGGCTCGGGGATGGGCTGACTGCCGCCCTGGTCGGTGATTTGTACCGACAAAGCTGTCCCCGAGGTCAGCAGCCGGATGGACACCAACAGCTCCGGCTGGTAGTCATGCCCATGCTCAATGGCATTCATCGTGGCCTCGGCTACGGCCGTCTTAAGTCTCTCCAGGCGTGCCTTGGGCAGGTTCAGTTCCTGGACAGCTTCAGTGACTTTTTCCATGGCCAGGCGTTCGTTGCCAGGTTCACTTGGCACAGTGAATTCAGCCAGGGTTCGCCAGGCCCCGTCTTGAGCCTGGTCCTGAGCCCGGTCGAAGGGCTGCCCGAGAGCACTTGCCGGCCCATGCCGACTAGTATCCTCGCCGGCTGACGCGCTAGCCTGGGCTGAGGATGTGGTATCGCTCACGCTTACCTCCGATCTATTGTCAGCAGAGTTATGTCGTCCTCCTGCTCCCAATCGCCGCCGGTGAATCCGGCCAGGTCGGCTAGCAGGTGGTCAATCAGTGTCGCCCCACCAGGGAGATTGGCCATGAGCTTCTTCACGCGTGGAAAGCCGAACATCTCCCCCTGGTGGCTGTGGGCTTCTACCAGGCCGTCGCTGGAGAGAAGGACGCACTCTCCAGGAGATAGCGTGGCCTCCTTTTCGTCGTAGGGCATGTCGGGCATCAGACCCAGAGGCATGCCGGTGGCTCGCAGTTCGATCACCCCATCAGTCGTCAACTGGTAGGGCAGGTTGTGGCCGGCGTTGGCGTATTGGAGTCGCCCGCTGTCCGGATCGAGAACCGCATACAGGCAGGTGACAAACATGTTGGTTGGAATGTCAGGACAGAGCACGTCATTGACCCGCTCCAGGACCTGGCCGGGGGAGACCAGCCGCTCGGCGGCGCCGCGCAGGATGCTGCGGGTAGTGGCCATAACCAGGGCCGCCGGCACGCCCTTGTCGGTCACATCCCCGATGACGAATCCCATTCGTCCGTCGGGAAAACCGATGAAATCGTAGAAATCGCCGCCGACGGCGCGGGCCGGCTGCCAGTAGGCCGACACGTGCCAGCCCGGCAACTGGGGCACGTCTTTCGGCAGGAGTGTCTGCTGGATGAATCGGGCAACCCGTAGTTCGTGCTCCAGACGCTCCCGCGCGAGGGCTTCCAACTGCTGCTGGCGCACAAGTTGAGCCACCCGCACGGCCGGCGTCACCTGAGTGGCCAGGGTGTTGAGGAGCCGGCGATCGTCGGCCGAGTACTCCTGCTCGCTGAGGCGCGGACCCAGGTTGACCATGCCTACCAGGTCCTGCTGGCTGACCAATGGCATCACCATTCTCACGCCTGCGTCTTTCAGGGCCTGCACCGCCGGCGATTCCAGGTCGAGCTTGCGCGTCTCCACCACGGCGGAGGCGCGCTGGAAATGGTCGATGATCGGATCGTCCGAGGCGATGTCAACTGCCGGCGCCTCCACGGCTTGTGGCCGGTCTTCGACGGGCAGCGGCATCGTCTCGACTTCTACTGGTTCGACGCTGTCGTGACCAACCAACGTTTGCCAGAAACTTCGGATTAGTGTGCTCATTTTTCCCCTCCGTTCTACCTCATTATATCATATGATCGTTACGAGATCGTTACGAAAAGCGTTACGAAACGTGGATATTGGGTATTGGAGATTGGAGATTGGAGCACAATCCCCAATACCCAATCTCTAATCTCCAATCTCTGACCTTCCCGACCCACCAGGGACGTCCCGCAACCAAAGCGAGACAAACTCCGGCTGCATCGTCTCGTCGATCACCCGCAGCAGCTCGTCCGTCAATCGGTCCAGGTCCACCTCGTCCCGGGCGAACTCGGCGAACTCCGCCAGCACCTGCTCGGCGTCGTACTTGCGGCGGTAGAAGCGGCGGTCGATGGCCTCCTGGATGCGCCGGCGCAGGGGCAGGAACAGGCCGGCGATGGCCAACGTGGAGGCGACGACGGCGATCTGGGACTCCTGGCCGGTGAGGGCGCGGAACAGCCCCTGGAGCACCACGACAGTCCCGAAGTAGATCAGCGCCAGCGCCCCAGTCAACACGCCGTAGACCAGCGT
>JBHHXF010000449.1:0-3639 GCA_046756905.1 Anaerolineae bacterium
TAACAACCACCACAAAGAATTCAGCACAGAACGCCGGCAGCGACTTCGGAAGTCCATGGGGGCAAATGCCCAGCCGCAGTATACCACAGAACTCCGCTGCGGCCTGCCGGCAAACTGACAGATAACTGTCACATTTCTGCAATTCGTCAGGCAGGCGGCGCTTTGACAATACCGCAGAAGTCGGCTATAGTAGGTCCTCACTCCATTCCGCAGTTGCAGCAGACACAGAGTGCGTGCTATGCCAGCCCAGGAAAGCGATCCACGATTTAGCCGCGAGTCGATTGCCAGTGCCCTCAGAAATTGGAACCAGTTGGAGACGTTGGGACAACACCCACTCTCTCAGCTTCGCGCTGTGCAGGCGCAGCGGATCCAACTTCGCCTGCCCAACACCCCCCGAGGCCGGGGAGCGGCACTCCAGTCTATGCTCCAGGATCTCCTCGACGCCTTCAAGCCGGCTCAGGCCACGGAATCAGCCACGAGCGAGCCCGACCTCACAGACGAGGCGTGGCACACCTACTTCATCCTCGAACAAGCCTTCGTGCAGGGTAAGAGCCGCGATTTCCTGGCCGATGCTTTGGGCCTGGGACAGCGCCAATACTTCCGCCGGCAAGCCGAAGCTCTTGACGCCCTGACAGACCGGTTGTGGACGCTGGAACAAAGCTATCGCGTCACCACACCCACTGTCCCCAGCGACATTCCGCGCATCTCGCACTTCGTCGGTCGCGCAGAAGAACTGTCTTACTATCGAGAGCGCCTCCACCAGGATCACCTGGCCATCATCACCGGCCTGGCCGGCGCCGGCAAGACAGCCCTGGGCGCTGAGATGGCGGTCGCACAACAGCAACGCGGCCCCGTCCTGTGGCTCACTTTTCGTTACGGCATCAACACCGACGTGGACGCGACACTGCACGACATCGCCCTCCTGCTCAAAGAGCTCGGACAGGCGGCGTACTGGGACTTCTTGCAGGCCAAAGCTGGCGAGCGCCCCCCGCTGAACAGCAAAATCAACCACCTGCTCAGCGCCCTGGAAGCCGACCGCTGCACACTTTGCCTGGACAACTACGAGCTGGTCAACCACGATGCGGTATTCACCTCGCTCATGCACATTCTCCGGAAAAGTGCCTCCCGCAGCGAACCGGTGGACCTCATCGTGCTGAGCCGCGAGAAGCCCAACTTCGCCGTCGATCTGGATATTCGCCCGCTGGCCGGCCTCACGGCCGATGATGCCCGCCGGCTGCTGGCTGAGGGTGGATTGGGCAACCTGCCGGCGCCGCTGTTCGAAAGTATCTACCAAATCACGGAGGGCAACCCCAAGTTCCTCCAGCTTTTCAGCGCCTGGGTCACCGAGAACCAGTTGTCGGACTTCGAGTCCCCGAGCAACGTCGCCTCAGTGACGGCCTTCATCGACGGTTTGTGGCGCGAGCCCGATATCGAGCAATTCCTGCTGGTGCAGGTGTCGAAGGCGCTGACGCCGGACGAGGCGCGCCTGCTCCAGGTCGTGGCGGCCTTCCGGCGGCCCTTCGACGATCGTGACCAGGCCATCGTTGAACTCTGCGCTGAATCTGGGGTCCAGCTTCCGATCGCTGTGCTGCACGGCCTGGTGCGCCGGCACATCCTCACCCGCTCGGCCGGCACGCGGGAGATCGACTGCCATGCCTTGATCCGACGCTACTTCTACGACCGGCTCCGCGAACAGCCGGCGCTGAAGCGGGACGTTCACCGCCGAATCGGAGTGTACTACGAGGACTCGCGCGGAGAATATCTGGAAGCCGCGTATCACTACCGCGAAGCCGGCGAATACGCTGACGTGGCCCGCCTCCTGGATGCGCATCGCGATCAACTAATCGGCGCCGGCCATGCCCAACGCGTGCTGGACCTGTTAGCCCCGATCAACCCCCGCGACGTGCGCTCCTCAGACTGGGTCACCATCGCGGCGACAAAAGGTGAGGCGCGTACATTCCTGAGCGATGACGCTGGGGGGCTCACCCGGGCTGAGGCGGCCGAAGCGACCGTCTCGCCCCGACCGATTGCCGAGGCGCCCCCTGGACCAACGCCCGATCAGGCAGGTCCAGTCGATCGGATGCCCCAAGCCCTGGATCAGTACGTGCCGGCAGGGATGCGTTCAAGGCGAGCTTTTTGGGTTGGCCTTGCAGCGATTGCCGTGGTCAGTCTCGTACTGCTTGTCGTCGTATCGACAAGGCTATCCGCTAAAGGGGTCAATCCCGAAAGAGGGACTGCTGCGAACGCTGTGAGGATCGCTGCGCTGCCCTTCCGTGAGGATTGGGAATCAGGGATCGATACGGAGCGGTGGCTTATCTTCGGTGATCCGCAGCCGGCCGTCTATCCTGATGAAGGCCGTGGCGAGTCCAGCACATTCAACAGCAACGGTGACGACATTTTCGGCAGCGGTCTGATCGCACGCGACGCGTTCGACATCTCGGAAGGCATCCGCGTCCAATGGTGGCTACGCGGACATGGGGAGGGACCCCGCAAGTATTCCATTAGCCAACTGGGCTTCAGCACCTGCTCTCCCGACGACGACGCAGAACAGTGCCGCGGCTGGGTCGCCTACATCGAATCGAGTTACGCTGCGAATCAGATCACCTACGTTACCCCACAGCAGCAGTGGCGTGAGCCGTGGGACCCGTTGGACGACGAATGGCATCAGTACAGCTTCACCATCCTGCCGAATGGGCTCGTTCGATTCTTCCTGGACGGCCAGTTGAAGCACACCACGGATGTTCCCCTGGACCTGACTACGAACGAACCGCTGTGGCTCCATATCGAAGGTCGCTCGTTGAACTCATACTACTACGTGGATGACGTGGCGGTCTGGCCGGTGTACGAGGGGTCTGTCACGGCGCGCTACCATTTCGAGGAAGAGTTCGCCAGCGCAGCCGGCTTCACGTCAACCCACCCCGAGTACGTCTACGTCGATGAAGCCAATGCCAGAGCGGTACTCAATATCTCCGCTCAAGAGACGCGACTCCTGCGGCGTCCAATCCCCGAGTTATACACCGGCGACTTCCGTGTGACCGTCGAGGGACAATTCAACACATCTGACAACAACTGTGACATGAGCGTCTTCCTGACTCAGGGCGAGCTGACGTTCGACAATCGCGGGGTTGGGCCGCTATTACGCACCTCGTTCGCTTTCAACGGCGGAGGGTGTCCCAATTACTTCGATCACATCGACGCCGTCTGGCGGTATCCCGACGGACAATACGCCAAGACAGCTCAGGGGTATGTGTGTGGCGGAACGAGTGGCACGGTGATCCCCATCCAGCGGGGAGTGCCATACACGGCCGAGTTACAGGTTCTCAGCAGCGTGGGGATGGGGACACTGACGGTGTACGATGATGCGGGGGAGTTGGTCGGGCAGTTGGTCGGGCCGGCCGGCTTCCAGTCGGACGTTGGCCGGCTGGACACGCTGTCTCTGGGCCACGTTGGTCAGGGGGACTGGCCGGCGTGCAGCGGCTACATCAACTCGGTCCTGATCGAGACGATTGATCTGGATGGCCCGTGAGGGGTACAAGGCTACAATCGCACGAAGATCGACTCAGGCTACGAAAAGGGTCGCAACTGGCAACTCAAACCCTTCCAGCAGGCCCTCGCCGTGCAACGTGTCCCCCTCCTCGA
>JBHHXF010000450.1:0-3638 GCA_046756905.1 Anaerolineae bacterium
GCCAAACTGGCTCACGGCCTGGCCGATGACGTGGTCAGCACGACGTTTCTCGCCGCCGAATCCCCGGTCATCGTCGCTCCAGCCATGGAATCTCGGATGTGGCAGCACCCGGCGACTCAACGCAATCTGGAGACTCTGCGTAGTTGGGGGGTGACAGTCGTTGAGCCGGAGGCCGGCCATCTGGCGTCCGGCGCGCAGGGCATCGGTCGCCTTGCGGAGCCGATCAGCGTGGTGGAAACCATTCGAGAGGTGTTGGGACGCGATGGCCCGCTGGCAGGCCGGCGCGTGATCGTCACCGCTGGCCCGACTCGTGAGGCCATTGATCCGGTGCGTTACATCTCGAACCACTCCTCGGGCCGCATGGGATATGCCATTGCCGAGGCGGCTCGCGACCTGGGCGCGCAGGTGACGCTGGTCAGTGGGCCGACTGCTCTGCCTTCTCCGGCCGGCGTCCAGTTGGTCGCGGTCACATCGACTCGTGAGATGCGAGATGCTGTATTCGAGTTCCTCGCGGACGCTGATGCGATCGTCGGCAGCGCCGCCGTGGCCGACTATCGACCATCGACGTCCAGTACCGAAAAGATCAAGAAAGATGAGGGGGGGCTTTCGCTGGAGTTAGTCCAGAATCCTGACATTCTGCTGGATGTGAAGGCTTGGAAGGAGAGTGGAGGTCTCCGGCGGCCAGTGGTGATCGGGTTTGCGGCCGAAACGCACAAGCTCGCCGAGAACGCCCAGTCGAAGCTGGTTCGCAAAGGGATGGACATGATCGTGGCTAATCCTGTGCCGGCCACCTTCGGAGCCGACATGATCCAGCCCACACTCATCCAACCCAATCGCCCGCCAGAGGAGTTGCCGGCCCTCACGAAAACCGAGCTCGCTGACAATATCGCAGATCGCTTGGCTGAACTGCTCCGAGAGTAGTTGGCTAGATGGCTGGATGGCTGGATGGCTTGCAGAGTGCCTAGCCATCCAGCCATCTAGCCATCCAACTCACCCCCGCTCAGATTGCCAGAGATACGCTGGAGCCACCGCACGCCAATCTGCTCAATCAGCACTCGCCGCAGGCTCTGCCACGTCTCGTCCAGAGTAGAAGACTCTTCTTGACCGGGGGACACCTCGGCGAAGAGCTCCAGGACGTAGGCGTCTGCAATCTGGCCGATGGCGGGCCGGCCTTCGGGTATGGCTCTGGCCAGCTCACCAGCATATTCGTGAGGAGTCTGGGTAGATGCAGCCGGCATGCCGAGCCAGCCGGCAAGTCGAGCCATGCGAGCGTACATTCCTCTTGCCAGGCTGAGGCCTCGAAAGGCTCGTTCCCACAGCAACCAACGTGCCAGGACAAGCAGTACTAACACACCGAGAAGCCCCACACCACCCCCAAGCAGCAGGCGAGCAGGTCCCGTTCCCAGGCCGGCCAGCGGTGTACCGCCTCCGATTTCAGGATCTAGCAGATCTTCGTCGGGCAAGAGATCGCGCAGTCGCTCATTGTCATCCCCCTCGGTGGATGAACTGGGGGTTGAGCTGGATGATTCCGGCGCGGTTGGTCGAACGATGCGCGGATCGGCCGCGGTGGGTTCGAGTTCCGTCCAGCCGTACTTCGGGAAGAAAACCTCAGGCCAACTGTGAGCGTCAAATTCGCGCTGCCGGTAGGCGCCAATCTCTGGCTCATAGTCACCCAGGGAATAGCCGGCTGCTATCCGGGCCGGTATGCCCAGCGAGCGCGCCATCACCACCAGTGCAGAAGCGTAGTAATCGCAGTAGCCGGCTTGCTCCACGAATAAGAACCAGTCCACACCATCTACACCGGATGGCGGCGCAGGAATCTGTTCGTCGTACTTTATCTTCCGCAGATAAGACTCGATGGCCGAGACCTTGTCATACGGGTTATCCTTGCCCTCCGCGATCTGCGCTGCCAGGTCTCGAACTCGCTGGGGCAAATCATCTGGTAGTTGTAGATACTTCTCTCGAACCCAGGCTGGGTAGTCTGTGCCGGCCGCGCGCAGGCTCTGCACGTCTGCCACCGAGATGGACGAGATGGCGGTGAAAGTTTCACCTATCTTGAAAGGCCGCCGGCTCTCAAGAAGGGACACATTGATGGGGGCAACATCGGTGCTGTTTGATGAAGGAACCGGACTGAACTGCGCTCGGGTTGGCCAATCCACATCGATGGGCTGTGGCAGCAGATGTAGCTGTAGCATCCCCGGCTGCAATACGCGGATGGTTTGCGTGACTGGTTCGCGCAATTCGAAATCGAACGCATCCAGGCGCGGATCATCATCGGAGATGGTGGTTGAAGCTGTGGCTGTATTTACCCAGCCGCGCCCGGTATACTCATCGTAAACCACACCACGCCAGTAGCGCCCTTTGTTCGTTACAGCATCGAATACAGGTGCGTCACCCAGGGTCACAGGCCCCAAAAGAGCCATGGTGTCACCGAAATAGGCCGGCCCGGGCTGCGGTCTGTAGTTCAGGGATGAATACAGCCGGTTGAATTCGCGCTGGAACCGATAGACAGGCTCGTTGAACCGATCGACCAGGGCATTCAAACGGGGTGCGGCACTGGCTGTTGGAGTTACCCAGGCCAGCACTACGACAATAAGGGCGAAGACAGCACCATTCCACAGAAAATCGTAGCCGATGTCCGGGGAATAAGTCACATGGGCTTGCTGCCACTCACGTTCCTGGAGAAATAAGTTAGATCGTATGATTAGCAGGAGGGCGCACAAGAGGTACACTGCCATCCAGACATATAGATCGGGGGGGGCATAGTATAGGTTGAGTAGCATCGCAAAGCCGCTTGGCACTATGGCCCCCCAAACGCTTCGAATTCGGAACAGAAACCAGGCTGAGGAATACGCAACCAGCCAGATCAGGACAGCCATTTGCAAGATAAAGACCAGGTTGTCGTTGCCGATCCCCTCGGACTGCGCAATATCAATGAACGTCCGAACCCGATAGATGAGCTCTGTAAGTCGTACTTTCCAGGTGAGAGCCGCTTCATCGAACAGGATCCGGTGGGTGACGGAGGCAAGATCAAGCTGCCGGCCAACCAGAAACGCGGCCCAGCCTATGCCGGCAATCGTGCTAAATAGGTGCGCAATAGCACCCGGTATTGGCAACTCCGAGAACACAAAACCAATAAGAACAGCCACCAGGACAACCGCCTGCAAGATGGCCAACCCGGGCGCCCAGTTGGTGGCCTCAATCGACCATGCAACTGTCAGCAACATCAGTATCAACAGGATGAGTGACAACCAGCCTTCAGCCGGTTTCAAACGTGACATTCTGACTCCTGTGTGATTCACACCTCTACGGTAGGCATTCTGAAGGGCTAGTACACGTGGGCGCAAGTCCACCTACCATTTATCTGTCATTGCGAGGAGAGGAGCGACGAAGCGACGTCCCGAGCTTGACGAGGGGCAATCTCCGCCGTTGTTAGCCATTGCAGGTCGGAGATTGCCCTTCGACGGGCTCAGGACAGGCTTCGCTTCGCTCGCAATGACAGGTTCAGGCGATTCTCATATGGTAGGTTTATTTCCGCCCCGGTGTACTAGCATCTCCATCGAGATCGTTAGCACTTCCGCAAACGATCAAGCTGGACTATAATCAGTAGATGAGAATTTTAGCTCTTGACCGGTCCG
>JBHHXF010000451.1:0-3634 GCA_046756905.1 Anaerolineae bacterium
CTTCTCCTCGTGCACGTCCTGCAGCGCCGCGTGGGCGGCCGCCAGCCGTGCGATGGGGACGCGGAAGGGGGAGCAACTGACGTAGTTTAGCCCAATCCTGTGGCAGAAGTGCACCGACTTGGGGTCGCCGCCGTGCTCGCCGCAGATCCCGATTTCCAGGTCCGGGCGGGTCTGCCGGCCCGCGTTCACAGCCCACTCCATCAACTTGCCAACGCCCGGCTCGTCGATGCTGGCGAAGGGATTCTCCGGCAAAATGCCCTTTTCCTGGTACTCCACCAGGAAGCCGGCCTCGGCATCGTCCCGCGAGATGCCGAAAGTGGTCTGAGTCAGGTCGTTGGTGCCGAAGGAGAAGAATTGCGCGTACTCAGCCACCTCGTCGGCCGTCAGCGCCGCGCGCGGAATCTCGATCATCGTGCCGAACTTGTAATCGACCTCAATGCCCTGCTCGTCCATCACCTGCCGGCCAACCCGCTCCAGCGCCGTCTGCTGGACCTTCAGCTCGTTCACGTGAGAGGTCAGGGGGATCATGATTTCGGGATGGACATCAACCCCTTCCTTCGCCACCTGGCAGGCCGCCTCGAAGATGGCCCGCACCTGCATCTCGGTCACTTCGGGCATATGGATACCCAGACGGACACCTCGCAGGCCGAGCATCGGGTTGGCCTCGTGCAATCGGTTCACGGCGGCCAGCAGGTCTTCTTTTTCGGTCAGCGTTTTCTCGTCATCAACTGAGAGCCGGCCGAATTCCTGGCGCGTTCGCAACACGGTCACATCGCGCAGCAGATCGTCGTGGCTGGGCAGGAACTCGTGCAGCGGCGGGTCGATCAGCCGGATGATGACCGGGAGACCGTGCATGACCCGGAACAGGCCCTCGAAATCACTGCGTTGGAAGGGCAGCAGTATATCCAAGGCCGCCTGTCGCTCCCCGGCCGTCTCAGAGAGGATCATTTGCTGGACATAGGGCAGCCGCTCCGTCTCGAAGAACATGTGCTCAGTCCGGGTCAGGCCGATGCCCTGGGCTCCGTAGTCGCGAGCGCGCTGGGCATCGGGGGGGTAGTCGGCATTGGCCCAGACCCCCAGCCGGCGGAACTCGTCGGCCCAAGACAGGATCTTGAGGAGGTTGGGGTCTTTGATGTCCGGCACCAAGGTCGCCAGCTTTCCTGCGTACACCTCGCCGGCGGTGCCATCAATAGACACCCAGTCACCTTCCTTGAACACCCGGCCGTCGACCGTCATCTCACGCTTGGTAAGATCGAGGTGCAGTGCCGCTACGCCTACGACGGCCGGCTTGCCGAACTGGCGCGCTACCAGTGCCGCGTGGCTGGTCCGGCCGCCGCGGCTGGTCAGGATGCCCTTGGCGGCCAACATCCCGTGGACGTCGTCCGGCCGTGTTTCCGGTCGAACCATGATCACATCCCGACCCAGGCTATTCGCCCATTCCTGGGCCGTGTCGGCATCGAAGGCGATCATACCCACGGCCGCTCCTGGCGATACATTCAAACCGGTGGCTAACAAATCACCTATATCGGCCGCCGCCTTCTTCACAGCCACATCGAACTGCGGATGCAGGAAGAAGTCGACTTGCTCAGGCGTGATCCGCCTTACCGCCTCCTCAGGCGTGATCACTCCTTCGTCAGCCATATCGGCCGCGATCTTCACCGCCGCCTGCGCCGTGCGCTTGCTGTCGCGGGTCTGCAACATCCAGAGTGTCCCTCGCTCGAAGGTAAACTCGACGTCTTGGACCTCGTGGTAGTGCTTCTCCAGACGAGCGCATATTGCCTCGAACTCGGCCCAAACTTCCGGCATGTCCTTCTTTAGCTCGGCGATCTCCTTCGTCAGTCGGATGCCGGCCACAACATCCTCACCTTGAGCGTTCAGAAGATAGTCACCCTCGATCTCTTTGGATCCGGTAGAGACGTTGCGCGTCGTAGCGACGCCCGTACCAGAGTTCCAGCCCATGTTGCCGAAAACCACTGTCTGAACATTTACAGCCGTGCCCAGGTCGTGGGGGATGCCGGCTGCGTTGCGGTAGTCGATTGCTCGCTTGCCGTTCCAGGACTTGAAGACGGCTTCCGTGGCCATGCGCATTTGCTCGTAAGGATCTTCGGGAAATGGCTGCCCAGTCTGCACCTCGAAGATCTCCTTGAATTCATTGGTAATGCCGATCCAGTCGTCAGCCTGTAGCTCTGCGTCTGAATCGACACCACGCCGCTCCCGATACTCCGTGATAATCTCTTCAAATGGCTCGTCCGATATGCCCATGACTACGGAACCGAACATCTGAACCAGCCGGCGGTATGAGTCATAGACAAATCGCGGATCGTCGGTAAGCTCGATCATGCCTTTGGCCGTGTCTTGATTGAGCCCAATGTTCAGCACCGTGTCCATCATGCCAGGCATGGAGAACTTGGCCCCTGATCGGCAGGAGACCAATAGCGGATTTGTGGCATCACCGAATTGCTTGCCGGCCTTTGCCTCAACCTGACGCAAAGCTCCGACGGACTGCTCCCACATGGCCTCGGGAAACTGCTCGCCGGCCTCCAGATAGGCGATGCACGCCTCGGTCGTGACTGTGAAGCCAGGTGGTACGGGCAGGCCCAGGCGCGTCATATCCGCCAGGTTGGCCCCCTTCCCGCCGAGCAGCCCGCGCACGCCGTCCCAACTGCCGGCATACCTCTCGGCCTCATCCACTTCATCGAACAGGTAGACCCACTTTTTTGTCATCGGCGATGTAACCTCCTCTTTTTGTGCATGGAAGCTGGGGTGCTGGGGAGAGGAGGTGAGCCATCCCAGCGCTGCTCACCTCTCCTCCCCCGTATCTCCGCTCCCGTGCTCTGGTACCTCCCACGGTTTTCCTCGGTCAAGTATGATACAACGAAATCCCGATATGGTCCAGCGCAAGCAGTGATCAGTGACCAGTAATCAGTGATCAGTCATCAGTATGTAACTACCCAGCCACCCTTGCGAAGGTTACGAATAGCCTTGCCAATAGAGCGGTTCTCGGCTTGCGAGGACACTGCCGGCCCAGAATCTGCTCGTGAACCCCTGGGCCGGGGCAGGCCTTCGCAAGGGTTCGTATGCCTGGGTAGTTACATCAGTATCCGTTTACTGATCACTGATCACTGATTACTGAATACTGGTTCGTAATTGGCAGCCGGCGGTCGCGACCGAAGGCGCGTTCCGTGATCTTGACGCCGGGCGGGGCCTGTCGGCGCTTGTACTCGTTGCGATCCACCATCTGGATGACCCTGGAGACGGTCGCGGGATCGAATCCCTGGGCAACAATCTCGTGAAAGGAGCGGTCCTCCTCCACGTAGGCCTCCAGGATGGCGTCCAGGACTTCGTAGGGGGGCAGTGTGTCCTGGTCGGTCTGATTCTCGCGCAGCTCAGCCGTCGGGGCGCGCTCTAGCACCCGCTGGGGGATGACCTGCCCGCGCCCGTTGCGCATGCGCGCCAGTTCGTAGACCACCATCTTGGGGACATCTTTGATTACGGCGAAGCCGCCGGCCATGTCGCCGTACAGCGTAGCATACCCGACGCTCATCTCGCTCTTGTTGCCCGTGGTCAGCACCAGCCAGCCGAACTTGTTGGACAGCGCCATCAGGATATTGCCGCGAATGCGGGCCTGGATGTT
>JBHHXF010000452.1:0-3632 GCA_046756905.1 Anaerolineae bacterium
CAAGCTCAGTACAAGCGACAGGCCCTTCGACGAGCTCAGGAGGGGCCTCAGGACGACACTCAATCGGCGCTTGTCCTGAGTAGCGAAGCGTATCGAAGGGCTCGCTCCCCCAAGTTCTGTATGCGCCCATCCGTCGCCTAGAGGCTGGCTGCTCAACTAACACGAACCTAACGTAAGCCTAACGCAAGACTAACGCTCACGTCGCCAGATTAGCGCCCAAAATGAAGTATAATTATCCTCGCTGTGCAGCAGAGTGCCCGGCTCCGGTACACCTCCAGATGCAACACTTCTTAGCTTACCCTATTATTATTCGGCCCTCTATTCATCATCTTGTGTCTGGTCCCCAGTGTGGTGTTCACAGGCGCCGGGCACTTCTATTGAGCAATTCATCTCGCCGTCGAGATAGAGCGTAGCGCCAGGCCGCACAGGAACAGCGACGCCAGTCCGTAAATCAACGCCTCTCGCCGCGTATCTCGCCCCTCGGTGTAGGCGTACACACCAGGCCACACCAGCAATACCAGAACACCGTACAGAAAATGGATTATCCGCGGCGGCCGGCCACCCTGAAAATACATTACCACACCAACGACAGCCTGAGCCACCAGGAGCAATTCCCCGATTACCAGGGTACCCCAGTAGCCTGGCGACAGACCCTGCCGGCGCACGTAGTTCAACAGCGCCCACAGTCCCACCACCAGCGCGAACAGCACGGCCGTGTTGGCCAATCGTGCGTGGACTTCCACCAGCGACATAGCCTCACGCTCCCGCCACTCGATTGACCAGGAACTCCCGCAGGGCCTGGTTGAATGCCTGAGGCTGCTCCAGGTTCGAGAGGTGGCCGGCATCTGGAATCACCACCAATTCACTGCCGGGAATCGCCTCAACCATCGATTCCGCCTCGGCGACGGGGGTGATCACATCGTCTGCACCGACCACGACCAGAGTCGGCACGGAGATTTCACCGAGCAGTGGGCGAGAGTCGGGCCGCTCGGCCATGCCATGCAGCGCAGCCACGATCCCAAACACGGGCTGGCGAGCCATCATGGCACGGACGGTTCTCACCAGGTCGGGCTGGTCCTTGAAAGTTGCCGGCGACAACAACTTGTCCAACATGCCATCCGCCAACGTGACCGCGCCATGCTCAATAACCTGTTTGGCTGTGGCCGTACGATTCGCCCGCGCTTCATCGCTATCGGCCTGCGGGCGCGTGTCCACCAGCACCAGCCCTCGCAGACGGCCTGGAGCCATCCGGTAGAAGGCCAGGGCGATGTACCCGCCCATGGAAAGGCCGGCCAGCACCACTTCCTCAATGCCCAACTCATCCAGGAGCAGCCGCAGGTCATCAGCATACTGCTCCATGGTCATAGCCAGGCTGACTGTAGAACCGCCACACCCCCGCAAGTCGGGCACAATCACCCGGTACTCATCGGATAGACCATCTACCTGCGGCTGCCACAGCGCGCCATCCAGGGGAAAACCATGCACGAATAGAATCGGGAGACCGGTCCCCCGATCGACGTACGATAGCTCAACGTCATTGAACTCGACTTTCACGTTCGACTCCTTTTATGGGCAGGATCATTCAATCGCCAGACGGAAAAAGCCGCACCAATGCTGGCCTCCCCCCTCAATCCCCCCCAAAGGGGGGGAAGCTTTCCTGTTCTCCCCCCGCTGGGGGGAGTTAGAGGGGGGCCATGAGCGGTGTCCCCACTGGGTCTTTCGCCACCCCACTAATCCGCGTTGAGCCTTCCGGCGTCAGTCATCGTTTCGGCCGCTTGTAGCGCAATTTGGTAAATTGCGCCTGGCAAGTTGCCAACTTGCCCTACATTTTACGCTTATCTGGCCCAAACGATGACCAGGGTCCTTTTTCCGATTGGCGTGCAATCCAGGCCATTCTAGCACAGAACTGGTTTCCCGTGCAACCAACAGTTTGTTGACCGATCCACCCCAGGCATCTATAATTGCAGGGACTGGGTTCGACAACGTTCTGGTGTGCCGACGACGGCACTCCGCTACGCTGCGTGCCTGACTACAAACGATCACGAACATGCTCTCATTCACCGACTATCGACTTCAACAGCGCGAGTACCTGCTGCGTATCGCCCGAGCGATGACATCGGAGCTGGATTTGAGCGACGTCCTGCGGCTGGTCATCGAGCACGCCGTGACGCTGCTTGCAGGGCAGGCCGGCCTCATCACCCTGCGGCGCACCGACGGCGCCTTCAGCATCGCCGCCAGCTACGGCATTGAGCGCGGGCTATTGCGCCAGTTTGGGCCGCTGCTGCACGAAATACCGCTCGACGCCTTCGGGACAGATCGCCCGTACCGGATGCACCCGCAGTTGCGACGACGGCTGGTGGCCATCGCATCATCTATCGACATCAGGGTGGGCGACGCCGTGGCCATGCCCCTGATCATGGCCGACGAATTCATCGGCGTCATTCTTGTTTTCCGCGGACTGGAAGCCCAGTTCACGCCGCTGGATCACCAGCTCCTGGCCGATTTTGCCGATATCGCGGCCAGCGCCGTTCGCAACGCCCAGCTCTTCCAACAGGTCCTGGAGGAACGCCGGCAACTCCAAACGTTGGTGGCGCACACCGAAGAGGGCGTGGCAATCCTGGACCCCGGTGGATACATTCGCCTCTTCAACCAGGCGTTGATCTCCATGACCGGGTGGCCGGCCAGCGAGGCCTTGGGGCGGCTGGCTACCGACGTCATCACTGTGGTTGACGCCGGCGGCGCTCCTGTGCGTGCTCCAAACATCCCATCCGTTCAGAAGCAAGGCGCCGAAAGGCACCGACGCATGGAAGGCTGGCTGATCCGACGCGATGGGACACACGGGCCATACGTGGGAATCACACTCTCCCCTCTTTATGACAACTCTGGCCAACTGTTCAGCATCGTTGCCAATTTCCAGGATGTTACTCGCTTCAAAGAGGCGGAAGACCTGAAATCGACCTTTGTATCCGTGATCTCCCATGAACTGAAGACCCCCCTGGCCCTGATTAGCGGTTACGCAGAGACCCTGGGACGCGATGATGTTCGATGGGACACCGAGACTATGCAGGAGGGCCTGGCGATTATTCGCGAGGAGAGCGCCAGGCTCAATCGGCTGATAGAGGATTTACTGGACGCAGCGCGGGTGGAGGCCGGCGCGCTCAAACTTAGGTTGTCCTACATCCGGCTCAACGAACTGGCCGAATCGAGTGTCGAAGCTCTGCGGCCGCTAGAGCGGGAGCACATGTTCGCCGTGGACTTTCCGCCGGACTTTCCCGCCGTCCCGGGCGATCCGGAGCGCCTACGCCAGGTGCTGCGCAACTTGTTGAGCAATGCCGTCAAGTACTCGCCGGCCAACAGCCTGATCCGTGTGAGCGGGCGTGGCCGGCCGGACCGAGTTGTCGTCTCTGTGTCCGACGAGGGGCCAGGAATCCCGAAGGACGAGCAGGCTGGCGTCTTCGACCGCTTCTCACGCGGCAACGCTGCACAAAACAAGGCCTCGGGAGCCGGCCTGGGGCTCTATCTCAGCAAAGCCATCATCGAAGCTCATGGCGGAGAAATCTGGGTGGACAGTGCACCCGGCCAGGGCGCAACATTCTACTTCTCGTTGCCGAGAAACTGATAAAAGGGGAACT
>JBHHXF010000453.1:0-3623 GCA_046756905.1 Anaerolineae bacterium
ATGCGACGGATCTCATGGGAGCGGCTTACCGCTGTCTTGCTCATCACGCCCTCGGCGTTAGCCATCGCCGTTTTTGTGTATGGTTTCATCGGCTTCACCGGCTTCGCCTCGCTGACTAAGTGGACCAGCCTATTGCCTGATTTCACTCTGGTAGGTCTTAGCAATTATCAGAAATTGTTCGCTAATCAACGCTTTCAGATTGACCTGCGGAACGCGGTGAGCTTTACCCTCTTGTTCCTGATCGCCTGTCTGGCTGTCGGTTTCTTGCTGGCCTTCTTGCTCGACCAGCGCATCCGGGGCGAGGGGTTTTTCCGCAGCATTTATCTGTTCCCGATGGCTATCTCATTCATTGTCACCGGCGTGGCCTGGCGCTGGCTCTTAAATCCGGGCAGCCCCGAGCTAGGGAGCACCGGCGTCAACCTCCTCTTCGACAAAGTGGGACTGGGATTCCTCAAATGGGGTTGGTTCACCGATCCGGTTGTCTGGCACATCCCGCCCGACGCGCTGGTGGGCCGAGCACTGGGACAGATTGGGCTAGGGGCGCTGACCACGGCGAAGGTCGGTGTATCAGCCGGCGTGGTGTCGTTGGTCCTGGCAGCCACCTGGCAGATGTCTGGCTACACGATGGCCATGTACCTGGCCGGGCTGCGCGGCATCCCCGACGAGCTGCGCGAAGCCGCCCGCGTAGACGGTGCGTCGGAGTTGCAGATCCTGCGGCACATCCTCCTCCCGCTGCTACGCCCCATCACCCTCAGCGCCGTCATCATCCTGGGACACATCTCCCTGAAAATCTACGACCTAGTTGTGGCGATGACCGGGCCGGGCATCGGCTTTTCGACAGACGTGCCGGCTTTCTATATGTGGGACACCACCTTCCGAGCCAACAACTTTGCCCGGGGATCTTCGATTGCCATCGTCCTGCTGGTTTTGGTGGCGGGTCTGATCATCCCTTACCTGGTGTGGAGCACCCGGACGGAGGCTGAGCTATGACGACCCAATCGGCTGAACTGCGGAGCGGCACACTCTACACGCGTCCCTGGCGACGCGCCCTTCTCTACCTGGTCCTGATCGCCTTTGCCGTGGCTTACCTGATGCCGGTGTACCTGCTGGTCATCACGGGTATGAAAAGCTTCGCCGAGGTAAGTCTGTATCGGATGTGGGACCTGCCCTCGGGACTGCACTTTGACAGCTTCGTCAAGGCCTGGCTCGGCAGCGAGCAAGAGGGCTTTCGCGGCCTGGGCGTGAACTTTCTCAACAGTGTATACCTGGCCGTCCCGGCCACGATCCTATCGGCCATGTTGGGTTCCATGAACGGCTACGTGCTGGCCAAGTGGAAGTTCCGAGGCTCCGATGTCCTCTTTCCTCTGCTTCTCTTCGGCATGTTCATTCCCTACCAGAGTATTCTCATCCCCCTAGTCCAGGTATTGAGCCGAATACCCTGGTTCGGTGGCAACCTCTACAGCACGATTCCTGGTCTGATCTTCGTCCACGTTGTTTACGGGATACCTATCACCACGCTCATCTTCCGCAACTACTACGCGGCAATTCCGACCGAATTGGTGGAGTCCGCCCGAATTGACGGGGCGAATATCTTCGGCATCTATCGGCACATTCTCTTTCCGCTGTCGGTGCCCGGCTTTGTGGTGGTGATGATCTGGCAATTCACCTCCATCTGGAACGACTTCCTCTTCGCTGTCACCGTCACCAACAATCCCGACGTTCAACCCATCACTGTAGGACTGAACAACCTGGCCGGCAGCTACATCGTCGAGTGGAACGTGCAGATGGCCGGTTCGCTGCTGACAGCTCTGCCCACACTGCTAGTGTACATCTTCTTGGGCCGCTACTTCATGCGCGGCTTGCTGGCCGGCTCGCTGAAAGGGTAGGTTGGTCAGACAAAACGCCTGGCGGCAGTCGTAGTAACGACTTCAGTCGTTTCCCACGGGGTGAACGACTGAAGTCGTTACTACGATTACGCCCTATGGTGTTCTGAACACCCATCATCCTGGGAGGTTAGGTTGGAACAGATCCAGAGCTACCTTGACAAGCTGTGTCAGGCCCTGCAAAATCTGCCGCAAGATGAAATCGCGCGAACCATCGACGCCCTGGAGCGGGCGCGGGCGGAGGGCCGGCGGGTCTTCCTGTTCGGTAACGGGGGCAGCGCGGCCACGGCCTCGCACATCGCGGTCGATCTGATCAAAGGGACGGCGCAGCCCGGGAAACCGCGTCTCAAAGTGATCACGCTCAACGACGGCATCCCCACGCTGACCGCCTACGCCAACGACTACGGGTACGAGACGGTGTTTGCCGGCCCCCTGGAAGCACTGGCAGAGCCAGGCGACGTGGCCATCGGCATCAGCGGCAGCGGCAACTCGCCCAACGTTCTGCGGGCGATGGATGTGGCCCGCGAGCGCCGGCTGACCACCATCGGCCTCACCGGCTATGAGGGCGGAAAGCTGAAGGACAAGGTGGACGTGTGCATCATCGTGCCGTCCGATTCCATGCAGCGGATTGAGGATACCCATCTGGTCATCCTGCACATCGTCTTCCTGGCGCTGTGCTAGGCAGGCCGGTCCGTGATTGATGAAGTTTGAGAACTTAATCCGGTAAGCCGGTGCTGGCCCCCTCCCCCAATTCTGGGGGAGGGGAGCCTAATCTCCCCCTCTCCCAGGGTTGGGAGAGGGGGCCGGGGGGTGAGGGCCGTTGCCGGATTAATTCTTCAAACCTCATAAATCACGGCTGATACGGCGAAGTGCGTTGGAAACGCCCTGGATCACCCTGTTTCAGATGGAAAGCGAACCTCTCCTGCTGGCCCTCGATTTCGGCGGAACGAAGCTCACCGCCGGCCTGGCCGTGGCCGGCCAGCATCACTGGCAGGCCCGCCGGCAAGCCTTCTCCCCACCCGATGCCGATGCCACATACGACTTCGAGACGATGATTTCGCTGGCTCGCTCTCTCCTCAGCGATGTGGAGGGCAAACCCGCCGCCGTCGGCGTGAGCTTCGGCGGGCCGGTGAACGCGGCCGAGGGCATCGTGCTGCTGTCCCATCACGTGCCCGGTTGGGAGAACACCCCGCTCCGCGATCAGTTGGAGTCAAGCCTGGGTGTACCGGTCAGCATAGACAACGACGCTAACGCCGGCGCGCTTGGGGAGTGGCGTTTGGGGGCCGGGCGGGACTGCCAAAGCCTCCTCTACATTACCGTCAGCACCGGCATCGGCGGAGGATGGGTGCTGGGCGGCAAGGTCTATCACGGAGCCGACAGCGTAGCCGGTGAGATCGGCCACATCACCGTGGAACACGGCGGGCCGGCCTGCATCTGCGGCCGGCGCGGCTGCCTGGAGGCTGTGGCGGCCGGCCCGGCCATCGCCCGCCGCGCCCAGGAACGCCTGCGCGCAGAATCACAGACCGGCGCGCTTCTACGCCAGTTGGCGGGCGGAGCTATCGAGACGGTGACTGCGAAGCACGTGTCCCAGGCGGCCCAGGCCGGCGACGAACTGGCGCGCCAAGTGCTCGACGAAACGGCGCGGGCACTGGGGTTCGGGATCAGTTACGCCATCAGCCTCATGAATCCCGAACGGGTGGTCGTGGGCGGTGGCGTGGCCAAATCCGGCCCGCGCTACTT
>JBHHXF010000454.1:0-3622 GCA_046756905.1 Anaerolineae bacterium
CAACGCAGATTAGTGGGGTGGCATAAGACCCAGTGGGGACAACACTCATGGCCCCCCTCTAACTCCCCCCGGAGGGGGGAGAACAGGCTTCCCCCCTTTGGGGGGGGATTGAGGGGGGGGGCAGCGGTGTGCGACTTTGTCCGTTCAGGCAGGGAAAAACCCCGGTTTCTCCAGAAGTGTCCGGTAGCAAAAGGCATATCAGCGGAAGCTACGCTTTTACAATCTCAGACCATCAGGTCTTGGTGTGACCGAGGGATAGTTAAAGGAGGTGATGGATCGTCGAACTGCCCGATTGATCTTTGCGCGCATGTCATGCCTCGCGTATTTCGCTACAGGCCCTTATGACAGAAAATGAAAGGAGAACCATGTTGAAACCGAAGTCGTACCGACTACTCTTCTCGCTTCTCATCGCGGCCAGTGTGCTGCTGGCCGGCGTGCTGCTAGTCTCGGCTGCCCCTCCCGCGCCGGCGGCTAGCAAGCTGACGGCCACTCCGCTCACCATTGTGGATACGTTGTCGCCCGATGGGAACGCTGAGCCATGGCCCTACATCGTTCGCCTGGCGGGTGATCCACTGGCGACCTACCGGGGCGGTGTCGCCAGATTGCAGGCGACCAGCCCGCGCGTAACCCAACAGGCAAAGCTGAACGTCAAGAGCCCGGCCAGTCGGGCCTATCTTGACTATCTGACGAACCGGCAGGCCCAGTTCACCGTGCAACTGACGCAGGTTGTCGGCCATCCGGTTGAGGTGTTGCACACCTACAAGGTCGCCTACAACGGCCTCGCGGTTGTGCTGACGCCGGCTGAAGCGGCTCGCGTCGCCCAGATTCCGGGCGTTGTTTCTGTACACCGTGATGAAATGAAGCAGATCCTGACTGACGTCACGCCCGACTTCATTGGCGCGACGGCGGTTTGGGATGCGACCGCCGCGGGTGTGGACACCGGCACCAAGGGCGAAGGAGTCATCGTCGGCGTCGTCGATACCGGCATCTGGCCGGAACACCCCTCTTTCGCCGATGATGGCACCTACCCTGCGCCACCGCAGGACTGGGGCGGCGAATGTACGCCGCCGGCAGATGATACTGCCGATTACACCTGCAACAACAAGCTCATCGGTGTCCAGTACTTCCTGGATGGTTACGACGAGGTCGTCGGGTTTGATGGTCTCTTCTTCTCTGGCCGTGACGACGATGGCCACGGCACGCATACGGCTTCGACGTCTGCCGGCAATGAGAATGTGGAGGCTACTCTGCTGGGTATCGATCGTGGCACCGTTTCTGGCATCGCCCCGCGTGCCCATGTGGCCAGTTACAGGGCCTGCGGGCCAGGGGGTTGTGTCGGGTCAGACCTGGTTGCTGCGATTGACAAGGCCGTTGCCGACGGTGTTGATGTGATCAACTACTCCATCGGCGGTGGCGCCTCCGACCCCTGGGACGATGAAGACTCCCTGGCTTTCCTGGCTGCGCGGGAAGCCGGCATCTTCGTGGCCACCTCGGCCGGCAACAGCGGCCCTGATCCGGATACCATCGGCTCGCCAGCCAACTCGCCGTGGGTCACTACCGTGGGCGCCAGCACCAGCACACGCCACTTCATTAGCGAGATCACCCTGAGTGCTACGGACACAGCGCCCGTCACGCTTTTTGGCGCTTCCGTCACTGACGGCGTCACCGACTTTAACCTGGTGGATGCTGAGGGTATCGCTGACAGTGAAGGGGATGACTCGGGGCTATGTCTGAATCCCTTCCCCGAGGGGACCTTCCAGCCCACCGATGTCGTACTCTGCAAGCGTGGCCAGATCGCCCGCGTCGCGCGCGGCGCGTATGTGCAAGCCGGCGGTGGTGGGGGTGTCATCCTCTACAACCCGGTGCAGCAGGGCCTGGCCACCGACAACTACGTCATTCCCGCCGTTCATGTCGAAAATGACGTAGGACAGCAGATCAAGGATTACATAGCTGCGAATCCTGAGGGAGTGACAGTCAGTTTCACCCCTGGCACCGCCACCTTCGGCCCGGAGGATCCGCGCGTCATTCCCGATATGATGGCTTCGTTCAGCTCACGTGGACCCAACGGTCCGGTACCCGCCGTAATCAAGCCGGATGTAACCGCGCCCGGTGTGCAGATACTTGCCGGCGCCTCGCCCGAGCATACGACCGAGCTTGGGGACGCCCAGGGCGAGCTGTTCCAGTCCATTCAAGGCACCTCCATGTCCAGCCCGCACGTAGCCGGCGCCGGCGCGTTGCTCATGGCCGTGCATCCCGATTGGTCGCCGGCCGAGGTTCAGTCGGCCCTCATGACCACCGGTTTGACAGAGGTGGTTAAGGAAGATGGCGAGACGGCCGCCGATCCCTTCGACCTGGGTGGTGGCCGGATCGATCTGACCCAGGCCGCCGACCCCGGACTGGTCTTTGACATGAGTGTCGCTGACTACGAGGCCGGCCAGGACGACCCCGCCAACATGAACCTGCCCAGCTTGGGCTTCGGTGACGTGGCCGGCGTTGCGACTATCACACGCACCGCTACCAGCCTGGTGGGGGTGGACAGCACGTGGACTATCACCGTAGATGCGCCGGACGGTGTGCAAATCACCGTGTCTCCCGACCCGCTGGTGGCGCCGGCCAATGGCACGGCCACATTCACTGTGTCGGTGGACGCCACGGAGGCGCCGGAGGGCCAGTACTTCGCCCATGTCTACCTGGAGCACGGTCCCCATCAGGTGCACATGCCCGTTGCCTTTGTGAACGTGCCGGCCGTCTGGAACTCGCTGGCCGGTGTAAAGACGCAGTTCGATGTCAGCAGCACCGACTTCAACCTCCAGAGTGGTGTGAACGTGGACCCCTTCGCCATCAACGCCTACGGCCTGGTCGATCCCGTGCGGACCGCCGGCGGCCCGCTGGATCAGGACCCGGATCAGGATGCCAGCACAGATCCAATGGGTGAAGGTTTCGAGCTGTACCCGTACACGCTCACCTCGGACGTGCTCTGGTTCGTGGTCCAGACGCGGGAGTCAGAGATCAACGACATTGACCTCTACCTGCTCTACGATGCCGACACAAGCGGCACTTTCGAGTGGCCGGGCGAGCTGATCGATGCTGACACCTCCGGCGATGCGAACGAGGAGGTGGAAGCAGTAATGCCACAGGCCGGCGACTACCTGGTGGCCGTCCACGCCTGGGCCGGCAGCGGCGCCTACACGCTGAAGACCTACCAGGTCACGACGGCTGACGACACTCTCACCCTGATCGACGCGCCGGCCAGCATCGAGGCGGCCAACAACTACGCCATGCAGGTCGCCTGGGATCGCCAGATCGACCAGGGTGAAGAGTACCTGGGGGCGATCACCATGGGTGATTCGGAAGACGCGACGGCTGTAGGCTTCGTGCCGGTGCGCATCATCGGGGATGTGCCGGCGGTGCAGAAGAGCGTCAGCTCGGATGCGGTATTCACCGGCGACAGCCTGGACTACGAGATCGTGGTGGCCAACGCCGACGTGCAGGAACGCCAGATGGATCTGAGCGATGCGATTCCATCCAATGTGACGGTAGATCCGGCCTCTATCACAGGCGGCGCCACCCTGGACGGAAGCACCATCACCTGGAGCGGCACGTTGCCTGCAGCATCCAACTC
>JBHHXF010000455.1:0-3621 GCA_046756905.1 Anaerolineae bacterium
GCAACCGCCCAGGCCCTGACCGAACTGGCGGTCGAGATGCGGGCCGGCGATGCCCAGGCCCAGCACCAGATTCAAGAGCTTCAGGCATCCAGAGGGCGCTGGGAGGAGACACAGGAACGCGAACGCCAGATACTCGCCCAGCGACTGTGGCGCTTGGAGCAGCAGCCTGTGCAGGGGAGCAGGGGAGCGGGGGAGCAGAGGGGCAGAGGAGCAGGGGAGCAAGGGAGCAGAGGAGCAGAGGAGCAGGGGAGCAGCCACATCCGCGCCTCCGCACCTCCGCACAGATCACTGCTCGATTACTACCATTTTGAACTCCGCCACCGGGGCAGCCCGGAGGACATCGCAGCCCGCCAGAAGCTGTATCTCGAGTATTTCAAGGATTGCCGGCACGTGCTGGACATCGGCTGTGGGCGAGGCGAGTTCGTCGTCCTGCTGCGCGAGCACGGCATCGACGCGCGCGGCGTGGACATCGATGCTGAGATGGTGGCTCACTGTCATGCGAAAGGGTTGCCGGTCGAGCACGCCGACGCGCTGAGCTACCTGTCGGCGCTGGAGGATGGCTCCCTTGATGGCGTGTTCATGGCCCAGGTGGTGGAGCACCTGACGCCGGCCGACCTGATTGCACTCCTGAGACTGTGCCGGCAGAAACTCGCGCCGGACGGTGTGCTGGTCGCCGAAACCATCAACCCCACCTGTGTGTACGCCTTCGTTCAATACTACCTGATGGACCCGACGCACGTCCAGCCGCTGCACCCGGAGACGCTGCGCTTCATGCTGGAGGATGCCGGATTCTGGCAGGTTGAGATCGAGTACCTCTCGCCCGTGCCGGCCGACCAACGCCTGTCACCGCTGGCCCCTGACGGACTGGATGATGCCCAGGTGTCCATCCTCAACCGCAACGCAGAGCGCCTGAACGCGCTCCTCTTCGGCTATCAGGACTACGCGGCCATCGCTCGCCGGCCACCGGAGGAGTTAATCGGCGCTGATAAGAGCCTTGTTGAGCCGGCCTAATCCATGCCATGGTATGGCTTGTTGCTACTCAGCCACCCTTGCGAAGGTTGCGAATAATCTGCCAGTGGAGCCATTCTCGGTTTGCAAAATGCTACCTAGGGTAAAGCGTGAAGCCTTGACGCACAAACGTGGTTTTGTCATCTTGGAAAATGTGACAATTGGCGTTTGCGACATGTGTGGAAATCGCTACTATAGCGCAGATATCCTTTACACGGTCCATGAGCTCCAGACGGTTCTCTGATGAAACGCATCGCTGTTTGCACAGCTCAGGTCCCCTTCGTCCGTGGTGGGGCTGAAATCCACGTCGAATCTCTGGCGCGAGAGCTGCGCCGGCGCGGCTTCAATGTGGACATCGTCACACTGCCGTTCAAAGAGTATCCGCGCTCACAACTGCTCAAGAGCTGCCTGATCTGGCGTCTCATTGATCTCACCGAAAGCAGTCAATCGCGCATTGACCTGGTCATTGCCACCAAGTTCCCCTCCTACGTCGCCCGCCATCCCAACAAGGTCACGTGGTTGATCCACCAACACCGTGCGGTCTACGATCTTTACGGCACCGAGCACAGCGACTTCACCAACTCACCGGAGGATCGCCGTTTCCGCGCCATGATTCGGCAGATCGACAACGAGTCCCTGGCCGAGTCGCAGCGGATTTTCACCAACGCGCGCAACACAGCCTCGCGTCTGGCCCGGTTCAACGGCTTGCACGGCGAGCCGCTATATCACCCGCCCAAGCATGACGGCCGCTACCGCAACGATGGCTATGGGGACTACGTATTCGCGGTTTCGCGGCTGGATCGGATCAAGCGGCTGGATGGCCTGGTGCGCGCCATGGCTCACACCCGGCCCGATTTGCGGTGTCGCATCGCCGGCACAGGGCCGATGGAACCCGAACTACGCCGGCTGGCTGCCAGGCTGGGCGTCGACGGTCGCATCGACTTTGTCGGTTTCGTGGATGATGATCAATTGATCGACCTGTACGCCAACTGCTTCGCCGTCTACTTCGCGCCGTACGACGAAGACTACGGCTATGTGACGCTGGAGGCTTTCAAGTCGCAGAAACCGGTCCTGACGGCCCCCGACAGCGGCGGAGTGTTGGAATTCGTCGAGGACGGGGAGAACGGGTTCGTGGTTCCACTGGATCAGCCAGCCAGCATGGCAAAGCGGATCGATCAGTTGCATGGTAACCCACGACTGGCAGCGCGCCTGGGAGAGGCCGGCCACGCCCGCGTGGCGGGAATCACCTGGGACTACGCCATCGAACGCCTGACCGAGACGCTGTAATCACAATCTGATCACTGATGACTGATCACTGTTCACTGATAACCGATCACTGACGCCATGCGTGTCGCCTACTTCAGTCCGCTGCCTCCCGCCGCGTCCGGTATCGCCGACTACAGCGCCGAGCTGTTACCGCACCTCGCCCGGTACGCAGACATCACCCTCTTCGTCGATCCGAATGTACCCCTGGACGATGCCCTCGCGGGATCGTTTCCGGTCCGCGACATGGCGTCCTTCGGAGGCCGGCGCGACGAATTCAATGTGGCGCTGTACCACATGGGCAACGACGCCGAATACCATGAAGCCATCTGGCATGTCCTCCGAGACCATCCGGGCATCGTGGTAGTGCACGAACCTCTCTTCTACCACTTCTTTCAGCAACTCACCGTCCCCAGGGGCGATGTCGAAGGCTTCCGCCGAATGCTGAAGGAGACCTACGGCGAGTTGGCGGCCCAGCGGGTGATCGGTCGCCTGGATGACGGGACCGTCAACCCCATAGCCTATCCGCTGCTGGAGCCGGTTCTGCACGGTGCTCTGGGCGCCGTCGTCCACAGCCGGCACGCAGCGCGTCAGGTCATCGAACGCTGTCCGGAGGTCCCCGTTGCGGCAATACCCCATCACCTCAGCCTGCCGGCGCCCTTCGACGATGAAGTAGATCGGGAAGCGATCCGCTGGCGCCTTGGCCTGGCCGATCGTTTTGTGGTAGGCTCCTTCGGCTTCCTGACGGAGTGGAAGCGCATCCCTGTCACTCTCCGCGCTGTCGCTCGCCTGCACGATGCGCACCCCGAGGTCGCTTACTGCCTGGTGGGCGATCTGCGCCTCTACCAGGACGTCGGTGCCCTCGTCGATCAGGTCGGCCTGCCGGCAGAGGTGGTGCGGATCACCGGGCGCACATCGCTGCACGAGTTCCTCAGCTACATGGCTGCGGCGGACGTGGCAGTGAATCTGCGCTATCCGACGGCCGGCGAGACCTCCGGCACCCTCATCCGGCTCCTGGGGCTGGGTGTGCCGACCATCGTCAGCGACGTTGGCGCGTTCTCCGAATTCCCCGACGACGTGTGTGCCAAAGTGCCGGTGGACAGCTTTGAGGAAGAAACGCTGGTGGCGATCCTGCGCGCTCTGGCCGATGACCGGCTGCTTCGCCAAACGTTGGGGACCAACGCCCGGCGGCACATCCGCACCCATCACACGCTGGAAGGCTCAGCCCGGGCCTACGCGACGTTTATGGAGCAGGTTGTGTCGGGCCAGGCCCGGCCCGCCGGCGCATCCGGCAACGCCCCCGACGCCAAGATCATCTCTGACATCGCAGCCAACCTGGCCGGCTGGGGG
>JBHHXF010000456.1:0-3612 GCA_046756905.1 Anaerolineae bacterium
GCCGTCTCCAGGTGGTCAGCGTAGATCTTCGCGATACCGCTGTCGATCAACTCGTCGTGCAGTTTCTGCTGCTGTGCGGTGTTGAAGACCTGCCGCGCTTCTTCGGTGAGAGCATCCTCCAGTTCGTTGAACAGCGTTTTGTGCAGGAAGGGGTCGTAGGCCGCCACAGCCTGGACGCGCGCACCGGTGGCCTCCGCCAGCGCCAGCGCCACGCGCAGTGCTGCAAAGCTGCGGTCGCTGCCATCCACTCCGACCACGAAAGTGCCTCCCAGCGGTCGGTCGTTCTTCACGACTAGCACATCCCGCGTCACGCGGCGCACCACCCGCTCGCAGACGCTGCCCAATTGCATTTCGGATTTCAGATTTCGGATTTCAGATTTTCTTCCGCAATCTGCAGTCCGCAGTTTTCTGCTCCCCTGCCCCCGCACGCCCATCACAACCATGTCGTACCGGCTGTTCTCGATGTCTCGCACCAGTTCGGCGTAGTTTTTCCCCTCCGGGGTCTTGCCCACAAACGTCAGGTCGTTCTCGCGGCATCGCCGGCCCAGGAGTTCCAGATACGAGTCAGAGATCAGTTTGAGCCCCTGATCGATGAGGGTATCGTGCAGGTTCCTCTGGTGAGCCAGGATCGTCGGCTCCTGGTATTGCTCCGGCAAGCCGGGCTCCATGTCGCGGAAGCGTTGGTCGTGCAGCCGCGCAGCGTAGACGTGGTTGCCCACCACTGTGGACTGGAAAGAGCCGGCGACCTGCAAGGCGATGTCCATGGCCCAGGGGCTGTACTTCGAGTTGTCCACCGGCACCAGGATTTCGCGGAAGGTGACATCCTGCGCGGAAGTGCGCTGGCGCGGGGAAGAAGAAAGGGAAAAAGTTGAAAAGGAAAAAAGGGAAGAAGTCTCCCGTGCTTCTCCACCTGTTCCCCTTATCCCCTTTTTCCCTTTTTCCCTTTTTCCCTTTTTCCCTTTCTTCAGGGAGTAGGGAGTCTTGTCGAAGACCTCTTGCACCCAAACCAGGTAGCCGGCGGCGTAGCCGGGCTGGGGCAGGTGGAAGGGGGCGGCCTCGAAGATGCGGCGGGTCAGCGCGATGTACCGGAAACGGAGGTCCTGCGGTTCCAGGATTTCGGCGTGGCCGTTGATCTGGAAAGAGGGGTAGTCCGGGCCGTCGCCGGTGTAGTGCAGGATCACACGCGGGTCACGCTGCAGGTTGCGGTAGGTGCCCCCCGCGAAGATTTCCAGGAAGCCCAGCCGGCGCGGGTCGATCTCCTCCGGGTGATCCAACAGCGCCTGGACGGCCGCTACCCGCTCGGCGAGGGTCTCCTCCCACGGCCGGCCTTCGCAGCGGGCCATGGCTTCTTCCAGCAGGGCGATATAGTGCTCCAGAACCTCGTCCCTGGGGGTGAGGCCGGCGCCCTTGGTCGCAACACGCACCGGGAACGCGCCGTCGGCCTTGAAGGTGATCATCACCGGCAGGTGGGCCGGGTGCCGGCGGGGATGCCGGCCGGCGGTGATGGTGTCGTACATGGCGCGCCGGGTGGCGAGTTGCCACTGGATGAAAGCGTCCGGCAGGGACTGCGCATCCATCGGCGCTGCTGCGGTCCGCAGATGAAGGGCCTCTATCATAAGTGCTGTTCCTCCCATTTAGGGCTCAACCGGCAGAGAGGGATCGTTGCCCCACTCGGCCCACGAGCCGTCGTATAGTCGCACGGTCGGATAACCCAGCCAGCGGAGGACGAAGTACGTGACCGATGCCCGGTGGCCAGTTTGACAGTAGACGATGACTTCCCTGTCCGGCGTGACGCCGGCGGCCTCGTACATCGCTCGTAACCACTCCGCCGATTTGAAGGTCAGGTCGTTGTTCAGGTTAAGGCTCCAGTCGATGTTCACCGCGCCAGGGATGTGTCCGCCGCGGGCGGCCCGCACGTCCTGGCCGGCAAACTCGCCGGGCGACCGGGCGTCCACGAGCGCTGTGGCCGGGTCGTCCAGTGCGGCCAGCACTTCCGCCGTGCCGGCCATGCGAGCCGGGTCCGGTGTCGGGACGAAGACTGCTGGCGTGACCGCCGGCGGTTCGACGCTCAGCGGATGAGCGCCGGCCTGCCAGGCAGCCAGGCCGCCATCGAGCAGCCGGACGTCGGGATGGCTGTAGTATTCCAGCGTCCAGAACAGCCGCGCTGCATCCAGACTGTCGCCGGCGTCGTAGATGACAACGGTCGTGTGGGCGCTGATCCCCAGTTTCCCGAACACCTCCGTCGCTGTCTCGGGCGGGGCAACCTGGCCGGGCACGCCGTCAACCTCGGCCCGCACAGTGCCTAGATCGAATTGCACCGCGTGCTGAATGTGGCCGGCGCGGTAGTCGGCTCTCCGGCGCAGGTCCACGACCCGCAGGTTGGCGTCCGAAAGGTGATCGGCCAGCCAGTCGGCGGAGACGAGCAGGGACTTCGGCGAACTCGCTCGGGCCGATGTGTTGCCGGCCGTCGGGCGCTGGTGGGAGATGGCCGGCGAGCAGGCGACAAGCAGGGCCAGTACCAGACCCACGATGAGGGTCGGGCAGCGCCTCATGCTCTACTCCCCACTTCATTCTCCTGTAACGACACAGCGAAGCTTCGCCTCAAATGGCCATTTTTCGCCAATCGGAAAAAGCAACACACCATGACGATTGCGCAGACGGCCCTCACCCCCCTAACCCCCCTCTCCCAACCCTGGGAGAGGGGGGAACCGGACTCCCCTCCCCCAGAGTTGGGGGAGGGGGTGGGGGAGGGGGCCATAGTGGTGTGCGACTTTTTCCGTCTGGCCATTTTCCCTCTGTGCGACTTCGCTGTAGTAGCTGCCATACGCGCAGGCCCGGCACAGGACCTGTCCGTTGATCTGCACCTCACGCTGATCGTTGATCCCCTCGCCGCACCGGGCGCAGAACACGCGGCTGATGGGCCGGCCTGGCCGGTCCTCCGGCGGGATTTCCACCATCACCTCCTGTACTACGAACAGTTCTTCCTCCGGCATCACACGATAGGCGTGAGCCTGGGCCTGGTACTTCTCCAGGTCAGGTGGAGCGTAGAGCACCACCCGGTCGCGGGAGTCGTCCCGGGCCACGATGCGCACAGCCCGTCCGGTGCGATCATCGTAGAAGGTGCAGGCCGCCTTGCCGTAGTCCTGATGCTTCAGCGTGCGCTTGCCCAGCCGGCAGCCGGAGACGGCGGCGACGGCGTCGGCGAAGCAGCGGTCCATCTCCACGAAGACGAACAGGCGCTTCTCCTGGTCGGGGGGATCGATGCCCAGAAGCCGGCAGCCGAGCAGGGCCATGCGGGTGCCCAGCACCTGGCCGGGGCACAGACATCCCCGGTGCATGGTGGTCGCCATATTCAGATAGTCGTCGAAGGTGTACATTGGCTGCTTTTTTCTCCCGTGGATGCTCACCTGCCCATCGGGGCCATGAATGAATTCACAGCCTGATACGAAAAACACGTAGAACGTGTTCAACCCTTAACCCGTTTATGAAGTGTGAGAAAACAATCAGAGTACTCAGCCCGCCAGGCCCGCCCGCCGATGAAGCGATGTCCTGAGCCTGTCGAAGGGTCGGCGGGCTACGAAGCTGCGCCCCATCAATGGGACTTTTCCGCCC
>JBHHXF010000457.1:0-3602 GCA_046756905.1 Anaerolineae bacterium
GGACGTCGCTCAGGATGCTACCTTCTACGCTTTATGTTAATGTGCCATTGTCAAGCTGCAAAACCGGTTGAATCCTCACGGATCACGCATCCCGGATCACGTTCTGATGTAATATGCCGGCCCCTGAGTTCATCTAATACGAGTGTAAATCGGACAACACGTGGGAAAAATCTGTGAATCAGCAGGGAGTGTGTCGTGAGCAGGGCGATTCAACGTGACATCTTGCTGGGGGCGCTGGCCGGCCTGGCGGGGGGCATCGTCTTCGGCCTGGCCATGCACCGGCTGGGCATGTTGGTCTCCATCGCCGGCCTGGTCGGCTCATCGGTTCTGGGCGTGGGCTGGGGTCTACACCTGCTTATCAGCGCGGTCATCGGCTCCGTTTTTGGGGCGCTCTTCCGCTATCTACCCGGCGGACATGCCGCCAGCCTGACGGGCGGTGTGATCTACGGCTTCCTCTGGTGGCTGCTGGGACCGCTCACGCTGATGCCGGCCCTCATGCGGCAGCCGGTGGTGTGGTCGCTGGTTCAGGCTCAGGCCACTTTTCCATCACTGGTGGGCCACCTGTTCTACGGAGCTGTGACCGGGCTCACGTTTCACCTTCTGGCCACGCTGCACAACACGCGGCTGCGCCCGGGCTGGCTGGATGCCGTGCCTGGTCTGGGGATCGGGCCATCTCGTCCAACCCAGCGCATTGTCATTCTGGGCGGCGGGTTCGCCGGCCTGGCCGTGGCAGAGCGCCTGAACCAGATTTTCGCCCGCGATCCCGGTGTCGATGTCCTCCTGGTGAGCGAGAGCAACTACCTGCTATTCACGCCCATGCTGGCCGAAGTAGCCTCCAGCAGCGTGGAAGGGCGACACATCAGCAGCCCTATGCGTGCCTTCTTCCCGGCCCCGGCCTCCGAGACTTCAGCGCAGCGCGACGGGTCGGTGGGTCTGGGCAGACGGGTGTTGCGCCGGCAGCGCGTTCGATTTCAGCGGGCCTACGTGGTGGGCATCGACCCGGAGAGCCAGACGGTCACCACGGTGGGCTGCGAGGGTTGTGCCTGGCAGGAGATCAACTATGATCACCTGGTGCTGGCGCTGGGCGGCCGGCCTCACTTCTTCGGTCTGCCGGGCATCGAGCAAAACGCCTTAACCCTCAAGTCTCTGGAAGACGCCGAGCGGCTGCGCGACCACGTCATCGGCCAGTTCGAGCGCGCCGACGCCATCGACGATCCCCGGGAGCGCCGGCGGCTGCTGACCTTCGTCGTGGCCGGCGGTGGCTTCTCCGGCGTGGAGACCATCGCTGAACTGGCGGACTTCGCCGGCAGCGTGCTGCGCTACTATCCGACCATCCGTCCCGCAGAGACCCGCTTCATCCTGATCCACGCGCTGGACCGCATCCTGCCTGAGATCGGCCCAGAGTTGGCTGAGTACGCTTTGCAGAAACTCCAATCGCGGGGTATCGAATTCGAGCTGGACATGCGCGTCACGCGTGCTACCCAGGGCAGAGTCTTTTTGCACGACGGCCGCTCGATTCCAACGAACACACTGGTCTGGACGGCCGGCAACCAGCCCAACCCCCTGCTGCGAGAGCTGCGCTGCGAGCTGGACCGGAGTGGCGCAGTGGTGGTGGACGAGACACTGCGAGCGACGGACACCACCAACGTGTGGGCCGCCGGCGACTGCGCCCACGTCCCCGACCCCCACACCGGCCAACCCTACCCCCCGACCGCCCAGCACGCACTGCGCCAGGGCAAAGCGCTGGCAGACAACATCGCTGCCCTGCTGCGCAACAGGCCACTCAAACCGCTCCGTTTCCGCACGCTGGGTACGCTGGTGGCGCTGGGCCATCGCACCGCCGTGGCCGAAATTCGCGGCCGGCAATTCTCTGGCCTGCTGGCCTGGTTGATGTGGCGCGCGGTCTATTGGAGCAAGCTGCCCGGCACCGAGAAGAAGATTCGCGTCTTCCTGGACTGGACGATCGACCTCTTCTTCCCGCGCGACATCGTTCAGACCCGGCGGCTGACGACCAGGTCACAGCCGCTCCATCTGTCAGAAATTCAGCCGGAAGTTCGCGCCGAGGTTGAGGAGGTGTTGGGATGACGGCCACAGTTGCGCAGGAACGCCGGTTTCTTGAAGATGAGGTACGATCGGTGGTGGCCGGCGCGCTGGCCGGCATGATGGGCGGGCTGTTCTTTGGCGAGGCCCTGGCTTACCACGGCCAGTTGCCGTTGGTGGCTGGTCTGGTTGGCGCCGACAACCCCTGGGTGGGATTTATCATCCACATGGCGGTGGCAGCCGTGGTAGGGGCAAGCTTCGGGCTGTTCGTGGCGCGTCATCAGCTCTCCTGCGGGGCCGGCCTGGCGTGGGGAGCCGCGTATGGGTTGATGTGGTGGCTCCTGGGCTGGTTGACGCTGCTGCCGCTGCTGCTGGGACAGCCGCTGTGGTGGTCGGCCGGCGCGGCCCGACAGACGTTTCCCGACCTGATCGGCCACCTGGTGTACGGCGGCGTGCTGGGGGCGGCGCTGACGATGCTTCGCCCCGCCCTGGCTGGCACGCTGGTCTGGCCGACGCGCCGGCGTCTGCTGGGTCCGGTGCTGAAAGGGGCGCTGGCCGGCTTTGTGGTGGAGGCGGTCTTCGGGGCCGGCATGACTGCGCTGGGCATGACGTCGCTGATCGCTCACCTGGTGGGCGCGGAGCCGGCAATGGCCGGACTGTGGCCCTTCGAGGGCCTGGGCATCATCGTGGGGGCCGGCTATGGCCTGCTGTTCGGTCGAAGCGAGGGCAGCGCCGGGCGCGCCCTGGGGAGCGGATTGGGCTACGGTTTCGTCTGGTGGGTGGTGGGTCCACTAACGATTATGCCGCTGTCGTTGAACCTGGGCCTGCCGTGGTCGCTGGCGGCCGCCCACCCGGCCTTCGCTCTGCTAATCGGCTACATTCTGTACGGCAGCTTCACCGCGCTCACGTACCACGGGCTGGATAATCTGCTGCGGGCGTTGTTTTCGGACGGTGTGGGTCTGCCGTTCGTGGAAGAGGGGATAGGCACGCAGTCCCTGCGTGCCATCGGGCGGGGTGTGCTGGGCAGCATGGCCGGCGGCCTGGCCTTCACGGTGGTGATGCTGCACGTCGGTATGCTGCCCCGGATCGCTGGACTGGCCGGCGTGACCTCTCCGGCAGTCGGTTTCATCGTTCACATGACCATCAGCTCCATCATCGGCGCCGCGTACGGGCTGCTGTTTCGGCGGGAGAGCTACTCTTTGGGGGCGGCGGCCGGCTGGGGCGTGGTGTACGGGCTGTTCTGGTGGGCGCTGGGCGGGCTGACGCTGTTTCCGGTCTTTCTGGGAGGCAAACCACAGTGGGAGCTGGCGCTGGCCGGCCAGACCTTCCCCTCGCTGATGGGCCACATCGGTTACGGCGTTGTCACGGCGATGGCGTACTACGCGCTGGCGGAGCGCCACAGCCACTGGTGGGCCGGCGACCGCGAGGCGACGCCGGCGGAGCGGGACGCATGGCGGGGGGAGCAGGCAGCAACGGCCGGGCCGGCGCTGTGGGCGCTGTCGGTGGTGATGGTGATCGCGTTGGTGGTGTTGTTTGCTTAGCCGGCGGTTTTCAGTCGCCAC
>JBHHXF010000458.1:0-3601 GCA_046756905.1 Anaerolineae bacterium
TAGACGATCTGGTGAAGCAGACTGAGCGCATGAAAGGTGGTCCGGCGGTGCAGAGTTCGGCCTTTGGCTTGCTGCGTGCCGGCGCAAGGCTGGCGCAAGCTGCGGTACGTGATCCGCACGATTTGGACGAGCTGTGGGAACTGGAGCGACGGGTAAGAACGGCGCTTACGCGACTGCAGACGACGCTCTATCGTGCAGAGCGATAGGTGGATTGTGGAAAACCCAAGGAAATACGGAACAGCACCCTTTGACGTCGTGGTGCTCCATGGAGGCCCCGGCGCGCCCGGGTACATGGCTCCAGTGGCGCGCCAACTCTCTTCCGACTGGGGTGTGTTGGAGCCGCTGCAAACAGCAGCGTCGCTTGAAGGGCAGCTCCAGGAGTTGCACACGGCCCTGGAGGAAAACGGAGACCTGCCAGTCACGCTGATCGGTTCGTCGTGGGGGGCGATGCTCGGTTACATTTTTGCCGCCCGCTGGCCGGCATTCGTCAAGAAACTGATACTCGTTGGGAGCGCGGTCTACGAAGAAAAATACGCCGGCAAGATCCAGGAGACCCGGTTGAGCCGGCTCGATGAGGAAGAGCGAAGGGAAGCCCACTCCCTGATGGAAATGTTGAACGAGCCTGCCACCGCAGACAAGAACACCCTCATGGCCCGACTCGGAGCCTTGTGGACCAAGGTGGACGCCTACAACCCCCTGACCCTCGACATCGAGCTGCTGGAGGCCCAGTACGATGTCAATCAGAGCGTGTGGCAAGACGCCCAGGCACTGAGACGTAGTGGAGAACTCCTGGAACTTGGAGGACTGATCAAGTGCCCGGTGGTGGCGATCCACGGCGACTACGACCCGCATCCTCCCGAAGGGGTCCAAAAGCCCCTGTCTGCCATTCTAAGAAGCTTTCAATTTGTCCTGCTCGAGAACTGCGGGCACCTACCCTGGATTGAAAGGGAAGCAAGGGACGAATTCTATGGAATCCTCAATAGAGAATTGCGCCAGGCAATGTAGTCCTGAAATCCTTTCACAATTCGTTACTACTCAGCCTGCCACCGAGTCGACGAATGAATTCGCCGCCTGATACTGCGAAGTGCGTTGAAACGCACTATTCGAGAACGACAGCAACCCGTTTCAACGGGTTTCGCAATAACAGGCGGGCAATTCATTGCTCGCCGAGGCCTGCCTGAGTAGTAACCACAATTCATTCACAACCCAACCTTGCGAAGGTTCAGCGAGGATTTCGTAGCCGGAGTAGCCTTTTTCAGCCAAAAAAGCTCCAATTGCCAGGGTCACGTGGAACCTTCGCAAGGGCGATGTCCTGAGCCTGCCGATGGGTTGCCGGAATCATGAAAGGGTCTCTAGTCCTCAGAAAAGGAGCCGATCCGATGAGCGAAACGGTACTGCTAGGACAAGGCCGTCAAATCATAGAGATCCCTCGGGAGATGTGGGAACAGCATCTGGCTCAAGTGCCACAGCACAGCGAGTCGCGGCTCAGCTTCATGTCCCAGGTGCATCACCAGGTGCGCTATTTCGTCGTGAAGGAACTTGCGAGCCAAGGCCGGCCCATCCAGCCTGAGGTCATCGCACAGGCACTGCAACTACCCCCCGCACAGGTAGCAATCATCCTCGATGACCTGGAGAGGGAACTGTTCTTCCTGGTGCGGGATGAGCGGGGCGCGGTCGCCTGGGCCTATCCCGTCACTGTGGAGCCGACGCCGCATCGCTTAAGTTTCAGTACGGGCGAGCGACTCTATGGCGCGTGAGCGGAAGATGCGATAGCAACGCCCTTCGTGCAAGGGCGACTACGAGGTGAGTATCTTTCGGTGGAGGTAGAGACTGCGTGCGGCCACTGTGGTCAGCCGATGCGGATCGCGGTGGACAGCGGTATGCGGGTCTCCGTTCACGATGAGGTTGCGCGACCGCTCGTGTTTCTGCCTGACATCGACTGGAAGACCTTTTCAGAGCCTAACATCATCGACGCGTACTGACGGAACTCGCTCTTCTTCTGGTCAGAAGAACACGCACGACAGTACCGCGCCGATGTCGATCAGCCAGGCGGGATATACCTGACACCGGAACAGATGGGATACGCCACGCCAATCACCCAGGGCGCGCTTTTCGCATTTGAGTAGCGTCGGCGGAGCACCACGAACCCCCCGTGAGGGCGCGGGGGGCTGGCTGGGGCCGTGCTCGACACCGACCACTACTACATCACAATGACCTGGCAGGACAAGGAGTGTGTCAGTCATGACAATGGACTCACTTGTGCAAGGAGACACCGAATTCGCATTTGATCTCTATGGAAAGTTGAAGGCGACACAGGGGAATCTGTTCTTCTCCCCCTACAGCATATCCACCGCACTGGCCATGACCTATGCCGGCGCGCGTGGGACCACCGCACTGCAGATGGCTCAGGCCCTCCATTTCTCGCTGGATCAGGAGCAGCTTCATCCGGCATTCGCGTCGCTCAAGGCAAACCTGGACGCTGTGGAAGCGAAAGGCGAAATTCGACTGCGTATTGCCAATGCGTTGTGGCCTCAGACAGGCTATCCGTTGCTCGAGGAGTTCCTTGACCTGGCCAGAGAGTACTACGGGGCACTCATTACCCCGCTTGACTACGGAGATGCGGAGGCCGCACGCGCGACAATCAACACCTGGATCGAAGACAAGACAGAAGGCAAGATCAAGAACCTGATACCACCGGGGGTTCTGGATGCCCTCACGCGTCTGGTTTTGTCCAACGCGATCTACTTCAAGGGGAACTGGGCTAGGCAGTTCAACCAGCAACTCACGAGAGATGCGCCCTTTTGGCCAACACCCGACGTGCAGGTCACAGTGCCCATGATGACCCAGCAGCAGAGGTTCAGGTATGCGGAAAGCGACGGCCTGCAAATTCTCGAGTTGCCCTACACTGGGGATGATTTATCGATGATCGTGCTACTGCCTGGGAAGATAGATGGACTGGCACAGCTCGAAGCCGCCCTGACCGTGGACAACCTGGAGAAGTGGACCGGGCATCTTTGGAACAGGGAAGTCCGGGTCTTTCTGCCTCGGTTAAAGATGACCTCCCAGTTTCGACTCAAAGACGCCCTGGCATCCATGGGCATGAGAGACGCATTTAGTCTGGAAAAGGCCGACTTCTCCGGCATGGATGGAATAGGGTGGCTGTACATCTCGGCTGCACTCCACAAGGCATTCATCGAGGTCAATGAGGAAGGCACCGAAGCGGCGGCAGCGACGGCCGTTGTCATAGGCCTCCGAGCGCAGGTTGAGCCACCGCCCACCTTTCGTGCCGATCATCCGTTCATGTTTCTGATTCGAGAGAATAGTACCGGAAGCATCCTGTTCATGGGCCGGGTAGCGGATCCGGCATCGGAAGCCGGCTGATCACAACAGTGGGAGAGTGACATAAGAGAAGCGGTGTCCCCAATAGATCGGGAGGTAAGGACGTTGGGAGGAATAAGTTCTGAAAGCCAATTGGCCGCCGCACTGGAATGGTATCCGTTGACCACAGAGCGGTGGCCCGATTTTGAAGAGCTGTTCGGACCGCGAGGCGCCTACGGCGGCTGCTGGTGCATGTGGTGGCGACTGACGCGGCGCGAGTTTG
>JBHHXF010000459.1:0-3593 GCA_046756905.1 Anaerolineae bacterium
GCAGCGGAGCGGAGTGCCTGAAAGTTCGTAGTAAGCCACGCAGCGGAGCGGAGTGCCTGAAAGTTCGTAGTAAGCCACGCAGCGGAGCGGAGTGGCGTCAGGTTCATGGACGCCACTCCGCTTCGCTGCGTGGCTTACTACGAACGAATCACATTGGGTAAAAGCTGCGAATAGTGGTATAATCTTCAGTTGTATGATTGCGCTTTCAAGCGGCTCCTTGTACACTTACGGCCTCGACCGCGTGTTCAATCTGGCGTCGGATATTGGTTTCGATGGCCTTGAGCTCATGGTCGACCAGCGGTGGGATACCCGGCAAGCCGACTATCTGCGTCAGTTGATGAACCAGTATCAGTTGCCCATCCTGGCAGTGCACAGTCCTTTTGTGGCGTATGTGCCGGGTTGGCCGAGGGGCGAGCCGGCGCGAATCAAACAAACCACGCAACTGGCCGAGGGAGTAGGTGCGCGCATTGTGGTTGCCCACCTTCCGCGTCGCCTGGGCATGTACACTTTGCAGAGAAACAGTGGCGGCGGACGGCGGTTGTCCATTCCCGTGCCCTGGTCGAGTCACGCCGGCTACCGGCGCTGGCTAATGAACGACTTGGTCGAGTTTCAGGCTTCCACCGGCGTGACTATCGCCATCGAGAACATGCCGGCCTGGCGCATCCTGGGCCAGCGCGTGAACACATGCCACTGGAATGATATTCAATCCCTTGAACAGTTCTCTCACCTGACGCTGGATACGACACACCTGGGTACGTGGGGGATCGACCCGGTTGCGACCTACGATGTGTGGGGGGAGCGAGTGGCGCATGTGCATCTCTCGAATTTCAACGGGGCAGAGCACCGGTTGTTGGATGATGGACACTTACGGCTGGATCGGCTCCTGGAGCACCTGGCGTCTGCGGCGTACGATGGTGTCGTCACGTTGGAGTTCAACCCAGGGGCGCTGCAGGCCGAGAGTGAGCGGCAGGTCCGTGGCAATCTTGGAGAAAGCCTGGCATTTTGCCGGGACCACTTCGGGTAATTGCAATGGCATTTCGTGTAGTCAATAAAACTACAACCAACACCACCACAAAACCCCAATCTCTAACCCACCACACAGCTATGCGAAACCTGGTGTCGCGGTCAGGCCGTGTTCGCATAGGTATCGGCGTCTTTGTCCTCATCACAGCCGGCCTCCTGTGGGCAACTGGGACGCCACTCTCGGCCATCCTGGATGATTTGTACGTGTTCGTTCCGTTCATCCGGCTCGATGACTACCGCTCAATCGCGTTCGACGGACAACGAGCCTACGATCATGCATGGGCACAGTGCAACTTCGGTCCGCGGCCACCCGGTTCCGAGGCTTTGCGCCAGGCCGGCGACTACATCATCGACCAACTCGAAGCCCAGGGCTGGCTAGTCGAAGAGCAGACGTTCGACTATCAAGGTGTAACGGTACGCAATCTGATCGGTCGGAGAGGCGCGGGTACGCCTATCATCGTGGGCGCCCACTACGACACACGGGCCAGAGCCAACAACGACCCTGATCCGAATCGGCGGGATGACCCTGTGCCCGGCGGCAACGATGGCGCCAGTGGTGTCGGGGTTCTACTGGAGCTGGCCCGCTCTCTTAACGTTCATGACACGGGTCACGAGGTGTGGCTGGCCTTCTTCGATGCTGAAGATAACGGCAGTGGGGGGCTGCCAGGCTGGAGTTGGATCGTGGGTTCCACCTATATGGCCGAAAATCTGGGATCGGACGTGGATTTTATGATTCTGCTAGACATGATCGGCGATCAGGATCAGCGCATTCTTTGGGAAGGCTATTCGACAGACTGGATGCGGGAGACGGTCTGGAATGTAGCGGACGAGCTGGGTTACGCTGAGCATTTCATCCCCCAGGTAGGGCCGCGCCTGATCGATGACCATCGCCCCTTTCTCGCCCAGGGCATTCCGGCCCTCGACATCATCGATTTTGATTATCCGTATTGGCATACCACCGCAGATACGTGTGAAAAACTGGACGTCGACAGCCTGACTCGTGTGGGGCAGGTTGTTGAAGAGACATTGGAGAACAGGAGGTTAGACATTGCTCGCTAAACGCATGGATCGAGTTCCACCCTACGTCTTCGCCCACGTCTCGAAGCTCATTGCGGACAAGAAGGCGCAAGGCGTTGACGTGATCAACCTGGGGATTGGGAGCCCGGATTTGCCGACGCCGGCCCACATCGTGGACGTGCTGAAGCAAGCCGCCGAAGATCCGACCAACCACGGCTACCCCAGCTACACCGGCATGCCGGCCTTCCGGGAGGCGATTGCCGGCTGGTACAAGCGTCGCTTCAACGTTGACCTGGACCCCGATACCGAGGTTGTACCCCTCATCGGCTCGAAGGAGGGCATTGCCCACCTGGCCATGGCTCTGGTGGGACCTGGTGACATCGCCTTGATTCCCGATCCAGGCTACCCCACCTATCGCATGGGCACGGTGCTGGCGGATGCTGAAAGCTTTCCGTTGCCGCTGTTGGCCAGGAACGGTTTCCTGCCGGACCTGGACGCCATCCCCGCCGATGTTGTCGAGCGTGCCCGAGTCATCTGGCTGAACTATCCGAACAATCCGACCGGTGCGGTTGCCCCGCAGTCTTTCTTCGAAGATCTGGTAATCTTCGCGCGTCAACATAACATCGTAATCGCTCATGACAATCCGTACGCCGACGTGACTTTCGATGGCTACCGGGCGCCGAGCCTGTTGGAGGTTCCAGGGGCGAAGGACGTGGCCGTCGAGCTAAACTCGCTGAGCAAGACCTACAACATGGCCGGCTGGCGAGTCGGCATGGCTGTGGGGAACGCCGGCGTGATTGCCGGCCTGATTCGCGTGAAGAGCAACGTGGACACGGGCATTTTCAACCCGATTCAGATCGCAGCATCTGAGGCTCTGGCAGGGGATCAGGGCTGGATCGCCGAGCGCAACGCTGTGTATCAGCGCCGGCGCGACGTTCTGCTGGATGGGTTGGCGGCTGTGGGGCTGGAAGCCTACAAGCCTAAAGCTGCGCTATACATCTGGGTTCAGACGCCGGATGGGCGTCAGGCGAGTGAATTTGCGATGCACGTGCTGGACCAAGCCGGCGTGTGGATCACGCCCGGTACGGCTTATGGCGAGGCCGGCGAGGGTTATGTGCGGCTATCGCTGTGTGCCTCGGAGGAACGACTACAGGAGGCGATGGATAGGCTGCAGGCAATAGATCTCTAATGCGTAAAGGCGCGAACCCTTGCGAAGGTTTGTGCGTACGTCTCATTTCGGAAGCATCCTCATCAACCGAGGATCGCTCTGTGACAAGGTGATTCGCAACCTTCGCAAGGGTAGCTGAGTAAACCGACTCTGGATAAGCAGCTTCCTGACGTTTACTGTCTGACAACAGTCTCAAGGGGCATAGCATTCGTTAAAGAATAACTTCCCGATTATGATGTCATTGCGAGCGCTTTTTGCGAAGCAATCCCCACCTTTGTTCAGCAAGGAGATTGCTTCGTCGCAAAAACACTCCTCGCAATGACACCGCTTGGGGAACTTATTTCTTTACAGACCCTTAGGACTGCGGGACTTCGTCAGGCCCTCT
>JBHHXF010000460.1:0-3591 GCA_046756905.1 Anaerolineae bacterium
CCCCACAGCCGGCCACCCCACCCCATCGTCCAGTTGGATAGCGTGTCCAAACACTACGAAGAAGCCGGCCAACCGCTCGTCGTCCTCGACAACGCGAACGCCGGCTTTGAGCCTGGCCAATTCATCGTCCTGCTGGGCAAAAGCGGATCGGGGAAGAGCACCCTGCTCAACCTCATCAGCGGCATCGACAACCCGACCAGCGGCGACATCTGGGTCAACGGCACATCGATCACCCAACTGGGAGACCGCGAGCGCACCCTGTTCCGGCGGGACCACATCGGCTTCGTGTTCCAGTTCTTCAACCTCATCCCCACGCTGAACGTGCTGGAGAACGTGCTCTTGCCGATGGAACTGGGCGGGCGGAACGGAGCGGCGGCCCGCCAGAGGGCCATCGCACTGCTGGAGCGCGTCGGGCTGGCCAGCCGGCTGGACACCTTCCCCGACCGGCTGTCGGGCGGCGAGCAGCAGCGGGTGGCCATCGCCCGCGCCCTGGGCCACGACCCCCTGCTGATTCTGGCCGACGAGCCGACCGGCAACCTGGACGCCGACACCGGCGAGCAGGTGGTAGCGCTGCTGCTAGAGCTGAGCCGGCAGGCCGGCAAGACCCTCATCATGGCCACCCACAATCCCGAAGTGATCCCCCTCGCCGACCGCGTCTTCCACATCCGCGACGGGCAGTTGGTCGGAGATTACCAGCTCGGCATCAGCCTGGAGGAGATGCCTTTGTGAGCAGGTCTCTGCTCAAGGTCAGCCTGCGCCACACCCTGCGCCGGCCTCTTCAGAGCGCGCTTTTCGTGCTGGGCGTGGCGCTGGGCGTAGCCGTCATCGTCGCCATCGACCTGGCCAACGGCAGCGCCAGCCGCGCCTTCGCGCTGGCCACCGACACCGTGGCCGGCCGCGCCACGCATCAGATCGTGGGCGGTCCGACCGGCATGGACGAAGACCTCTACCGCCGACTGCGCGTCGATCACAACGTGCGACCGGCATCGCCAGTGGTCGAGGAGTACGTCACGGCTATCGATCTGGACGAGCAGCCGCTGCGGTTGCTGGGCGTGGATCCCTTTGCTGAACCCCCGTTCCGCTCCTACCTGGCCGGCCAGAGTGGAGTGCCCATCGACGCTCTGACCGAGTTCCTGGTCGAGCCGAACACTGTCCTGCTCTCGGAGGACCTGGCCCGCCGATACCGCATCGACGTTGGGGAGCAGTTGACGCTGCGCGTCGGACCTGCGAGGCAGGCCGTGCGGGTCGTCGGGCTGCTTCGTCCGATGGACAACGTCAGCCGGCGCGCCCTCCAGAACCTGCTTCTCGCGGACATCTCTACGGCGCAAGAAATCCTCGGCAGGCCAGGCCGGCTGAGCCACATCGACCTGATCATCGACTCCGAGACGCCGGCCGGCCAGACAACCCTGGCGAAGATCGAAGGGCTATTGCCGGCCGGCGCTCGCATCGTCCGCACCGCAGCGCGCAGTGACACAGTACAGCAGATGACCCGCGCCTTCGCACTGAACCTGACGGCCCTCAGTCTGCTGGCGCTGATCGTGGGAATGTTTCTGATCTACAACACGGTCAGCTTTTCCGTGATGCAGCGCCGGCCTGTGCTGGGCACACTGCGCTCCCTCGGCGCTACCCGCCAACAGATATTCAGCCTGATTCTGACCGAAGCCGCAGCGCTGGGACTTCTGGGAACTGCCCTGGGGCTGGCGCTAGGCATCATGCTGGGACGCGGCGCAGTGCGCCTGATCACTCAGACGATCAACGACTTCTACTTCGTCGTCTCGGTGCAGGCGGTCGATATCCCCCCTCTCACGCTGGTGAAGGGGACCATCATCGGTGCAGGTGCGGCGTTGTTGGCAGCCATACCGCCGGCGCTGGAAGCCACAACCGTAGCCCCCGTCTCGGTACTCCAACGCTCGGACCTGGAGTCGAAGGCCCGGCGTGCGATCCCCGCCACCTTCGCCGCCGGCTTGGGCCTGTGCGCCATCTCCGCCGGCCTGCTCTGGATCCCAACCCGGAATCTCCTCGTCAGTTTCGCGGCATTGTTCGGCATCATCATCGGCTTCGCCCTGCTGACGCCGGCTGTGACCGTTGTGCTGATGCGCGGCACACGGCCTGTCACCGCTCGCCTGGCCGGTGTACTGGGCCGCATGGCACCGCGCGACATCACGCGCTCGCTGAGCCGCACGTCAATGGCCATCGCAGCACTGATGGTGGCGGTGTCCGTCATCATCGGTGTCAGCATCATGATCGGCAGCTTCCGCCAGACGGTGGCAGACTGGCTGCAGACCAGCCTGCAGGCCGACATCTACATCGCGCCACCCAGTGTGGCTGCGAGTCGCATCGGCGCCCCCATGGATCCAGACATCAAGGCCGAATTGGAGAGTGTGAAGGGCATCACCGCCGTCGAAGCCATCCACGATGTGACAGCGGATGCTGCCGACATCGGCCCGATCAACCTGATAGCCGTGACCGGCGAGCGCGAAGACCGGCGCCGGCGATTCGCTCGTACCAGCGTGCCGACCGGACAGGTCTGGCCGGCCATGCAAAACGGCGCTGTCATCGTTTCCGAGACTTTCGCCTACCACAACCGGCTGTCGCCAGGAGACGAACTCCACCTGCAGACCGACCACGGCGAGCAACCTTTCCCCATTGTGGGTGTGTACTACAACTACTCGTCGGATCGCGGCATCGTGCTGATGAGCATGGATGTCTACCGCCACAACTGGGACGACGACAGGATTTCGTCCGTCGGCGTGTACTTGGCCCCCGGCTTGGAACCGCAGGCGATGGTAGAACAGCTACAGGCGCACTTTGCCGGCCGTCAGGAGCTGGTCATCCAGTCGAACCGCGACCTGCGCGCATCGGCGCTGGAAATCTTTGACCGCACGTTCGCGATTACCATGGCCCTCCGCCTCCTGGCAACCATCGTCGCCTTCATCGGCGTGCTCAGCGCGCTGATGGCCCTGCAATTGGAGCGTGCCCGCGAGCTGGGCGTGCTGCGCGCTACCGGCATGACCCGCCGGCAGATGTGGGGCCTGACGCTTTTGGAAACAGGTCTGATGGGCACCACCGCCGGCCTGCTGGCCATGCCAACCGGCTTCGTCCTGGCCCTGGTGCTGATCTACGTCATCAACCGCCGCTCCTTCGGCTGGACGATCCAGATGGTGGTGCAGCCTGGCTACTTCGGCCAGGCGATGCTGGTGGCAGTCGTGGCGGCGCTGTTGGCCGGCGTGTATCCGTCGCTACGGGCGAGCAGCACTGTCGTGGCGAGGTCACTGCGAGAAGAATGAACCGGCGAACCGCAATTCTGGTCTCCACGATCCTGACAGCCTTCATCCTGGCCGGCTGGGCAGCGTCGCAACCGCCGACTGCACCTGAAATCGATGCTGAGTTGGTCGGGCTGCGAGCCGGCAGCAGCGACGACGGGTTTGCACGCGCCCTGGAGTCTCGGACCTTCCAATTTCCGGCCGATCACGGCCCGCACCCAGAGTATCGGACAGAGTGGTGGTACTACACCGGCAACCTGGAGACCGACGCTGGCCGCGCCATCGACGGGGCTCAGTACAGGCACTTCGACGGGGCTCAGTACAGGCA
>JBHHXF010000461.1:0-3583 GCA_046756905.1 Anaerolineae bacterium
AGATGCTTGTATCGAGTAGCGGAGCCCTTCCCTTCGACTGGGCTCAGGACAAGCGACAGGCTCAGGACGGGCGTACCGAGATGCTTGTATCGAGTAGCGGAGCCCTTCGACAGGGCTCAGGACGGGCGTACCGAGATGCTTGAGACATTTGCCGATACCTACGTTCGCAACGGGTACAACTACCACGAGCTTGTCACCGAGGTTCAGGATCACCTGATCAAGAACGAAATCTTCGTACCTCGATGGCAGCGCGAACCTCCGGAAGAGGAAACCCTCGCTTTCCATGCCAACGTCCTGCGCGCGCTGAAAGCCCTGGGAATTCACATTGCCGAAGAGGACCGGCAGGCCGTGGCCCAGGAAGTCGCCAAGCGCATCGTCGGCATGGGTGTTTTACAGCCTTTCCTGGAAACGGAAGGTGTGGAGGAGGTTATCGTCCGCAAGGGGTTCGTCCAGACCGAGCGCGAAGGCCAGATTCAGGACGAGGGGTATCTAGCCTCCGATGAGTACTTCTATCGGCTGGCGCGGCGCATTGCGGACCTGGAGGGCAAGGAGCTAGGCGCTGAAGAGCCGCAGATCAAGCTCGGTCTGCCCGACGGATCGCGCCTGACGGCGACTATTCCTCCGCTCTCCCGCGAGGGAACCGCCATCAACATCCGACGGTTCTCCATCAAGAAGCTCACATTTGAGGACCTGATCGCCCGTGGCGCCTGCGACGAGGAGACGGCAGAATTTCTGGCCAAAGTCGCCCACGCCATGAGCACCAGCGTTGTGTTCTCAGGGCGACCGGGCGCCGGCAAGACCACATTCCTCAACGCGTTTTCGCAGTACATTCCCGAACACGCTCAAGTCTCATGCGTGGAAACGTTCCATGAGCTGCAGCTCGCCGTCCCGCACCTGCACCACCTGGTGGTCGAGGAGAGCGAAGTGGCCATGAGCGATGCCATCAACACCACCATCCTGCGAATGAGGCCGGACATTCTGGTGATCGGCGAGGTGGTCTCTACCGAGGCGGTTGAGCACATCATGGCGCTGAACCTGGGTATCGTGACGCACACCACCACCCACTCCCACAGCGCCATGCTGGCTCTGAAGCGCCTGGAGACGCTATCCCGCCGCTCGGACATTCCCTTGCTCGAACGACGTGAGATCATTGGGGCAGGTCTCAGCTTCGTGATACACCTGGCCAAGGAGTACGATCCCGAGACGGATAGCTACCGCCGGCACTTGCAGGAGCTCATGGCCATTGAGAAGGCTGAGAACGAGCAGTATATCACGCATGTGCTGAAGCGTTGGGACCCGGTCACTGAAACCTACACGCCGTTCCGGGAGGATCCAGAGCGATGGCTCAAGCACTAACTCTGGGCGCCTCCCTGCTCATCCTGGGCTATCTCTTCGTTGACGAGATGCTCTTTCGTGCGCGTCCGACGCTGCGCCGGCATGGCCTTGGCCGGCTACCCCGCTTCGGGAGGTTGCCCTGGCAGGCGTACATCCCAATTCCCATCGCCGTCTTCTTTGCCTGGCGGTTCTGGACCCTGCCGCCCATCATCAGCCTGTATGTCTTGATAGTAGGCGGGCTCACAACTTTGTACCTGGCCAACAAGGCCGGCCTCAGCGAGCGTGTGCTGCTGGACAGGCAGATCACCGACCTTGTGCGCGCTTTCCAGAGCATCTACCAACTGAAGCCATCAGTCTTCTCCGCCCTGGAAGACGCCGCGAATAAAGTGGACGATCCGTTGCGGTTCCATGTCATGCGCGCCGTCCAGACGTTCTTTGTCACCGGCCAGCCGAAGCGCGCTTTCGATGAATTACACGTCCGAGTTGACAATCCATATCTGGATCAGTTCCTCTATATCCTGGATCGGGCTGAGACGTCGCGCCGCGAGGAGATCCTGAAGACCCTGAGCCGTCTCATTCAACGGCTGGGACGTCAGGAAGAACTACGCTCGGAGACGGAGGTAAACCTGGCCGTAATCAGCGGTCAGACGTTCTTCATTCAGGTGCTCAGCCTGCTGATCATCGCGTTTATCTCGGTAACACCCTTGCGGGATGCGTACATCAACTCCGTAGGTGCCCAGACGCTGTTCGTGGTACTGGCTACCATCGGCGTACTGACCTCGTGGGTGATCGACCGCAAAGCCGCTGAGCTGAAGGAGCGGGTGCTGTAATGGGCATGGGATTTGGGCTTCTGCTGTTGGCGCTGGCGGTCCTGCTGATCTTGGGTGATGACCTTGCCTATTGGCTGCGGCGAATCTGGCGTTTCCAGAGCCAGCGCTACACGTGGGTCCAGGACCTGCAGCGGGGCCGGCTGTGGCGCCGGCTGCGCCGCCAGGAACACTTCCAGGCCGATCTTGTCACACTTCGCGACTTTGTGCTCACTCTCCAGTTGGCCACATCCCTGGAGGACACGCTGGCCAGCGCTCTCCGACGCTCCGCCGACTACATGGGGGATCGGGGCGTGTTTGGAGAACGCCTGGTGACCCAGGTTCGCAGCCGGCTGACCATCTCACCGGAGGCTGTCATTGAGGGGCTGGCCGAGGACTTCGACTCTGATGAACTGCGGGAGGTGATGGAGCGGCTCGACCTGGCGCGCGACAGCGGCCTGTCATACGCCGATGCCCTGGCCATCAGCGTGGAAGATATCGAAAACACCATCCGGCGCAAGATCGAGAAGGACATCCAGCGGGCGCCATTGATCCTGACCATCCCCATGGTGGCCGGCGTCTTCTTCTCAGCGCTGTTGCTGGCCATGTATCCCATCGTTGCGTCACTGATCAACAACCTGGCAACCGGCCCGTGAGAAGGGTCCGAGGTCCTGAATCCGAAGTTTCGCGTCAAGGAATTTCGGATTCGGGACTTCAGACTTTTCGTTCCACACAGAACTCACCGTGAAAGGAGGTGAATCTGCATGGTGCAAGAGATAAAGCGCTTCATCTATGACGACTCTGGTCCCGAACTGATCGAGTGGGCAGTTGTGACCATTATCCTGCTGCTGGCGACGATCGTCATTCTCGGGGCCATCCGAGGCGCACTGGCAGATATCTACAGGAACATTCTTGGATATCTACAGAGTGACACGCTGACGGCAGAGGAGACACCCTGACGGCGGAAAAAGGGGCGAAGCATCTATCACGTGATGACGTAGTAACGACTTCAGTCGTTTTCAAAGCGGTCAACCCCGCTACTACCTACACTTTGGGATAGGCGCCCATCACCCCCTCAAAGCCCCCCGAAGGCAAGCGGAACTGCCATCGCGAAATCTGGCAAAAGTCGCCGCTTGTACGTCGACGAAGGTGGACTGTTTCGGGGGCGTGATAGGGTAGGTCACGTCCCCGCATCACCTTTTTTCTTGCATGACGATGGAGTGTGATATGCTTGATGAATTCCTACGATTTGTGGCCGATGACTCCGGCCCCGAGCTGGTCGAATGGGCCGTGGTGACGGTTGTTCTCCTGGCTGCCACGTTTGTGATCCTGGTGGCCATTGGAGGCGCATTGAAGGCCCGCTTCGTGCATATTCTGTGTGAACTTGCACCAGGCAACAGTCTATGCTAGTCCTGAGCCTGGCCGAAGGGCTAGTCCTGAGC
>JBHHXF010000462.1:0-3580 GCA_046756905.1 Anaerolineae bacterium
CGATTGAAATCGCGGCAACCATTGCGAAGTCGCCCTTCGGTAACTGACTCCCAGTCACCGAAGGGCGACTTCGCAATGGTTGGTGCAGTTTCAACTGCGCGTAAGACGGATTGGCGAAAAGCAGTCGAATAGTAGGTGGGAGGACAGTGCCGGCGTTTGCTGATGTGGCGGAGTTACTGTATTATTGAACTTGGGGTGCCACATTCACACGGCGCTAGAACAATGGTCGACCAACTGTGGGCAAACAATGCAGAATACCACAACTGAGTACGTGCTTATGACAATCCTGGATCAAGAACTAACGCATGAACAGCAATCTGACGTTCACCCGACTAATGAGTCGATAGAGCAGGTTGCCGCTGAAGCCCTTTCACTTGAAGAGGTGAGGAATGGATTCCCTGCCTTGTGGGCCCATCTGGAGGAATGCGATGAGTGTTTCACTGCGTTCACAGCGCTCTTGCGGCTGGCGCATGAGACAGGTCATCAGGAAGGGCATTCGCAGGAATCGGAGACGCGCCGTGCCGTCCTGTGGACGGCCGTTGCTGCTGTATTGGCAATTGCAATCCTGGCCGGCGGGTTCCTGCTCTGGCAGCGCCAGACGGAGGAAATGACCGTCAACCGCGTTTACGAACGCATGAGCCCGGCTGTTGCTCACATCCAGGTGACATCAGCCGGCGTCACTGGCTCCGGCGTCGTGTTTGACAAGAACGGCTTCGTGCTCACGAATTACCACGTGATCAACGAAGCTCGGAATGATGAGGACATCGCTGTCAGCCTGCCTGGTCTTATGCAAGTTCCTGCTCGCCTCATCGGATATGACATTGCAACGGATCTGGCCGTCCTGAAGGTGGACGTTCCGCCCGATCGCCTGACCTTGGCGGAGTTCGGTAATTCGGAGGGTGTAGCCGTTGGTGATCTGGCGATTGCTATCGGCAATCCTTTTGGGCTTTCCCACACCTTGACGGTTGGACACATCAGCGCTGCCCAACGTCGTCTCTTGAGCAACGACATGTATGCCCCCGATGTCGAGGGTGTGTTGCAGACGGACGCAGCGATTAACCCTGGGAACTCGGGCGGTCCGCTGTTCAACAGCGCTGGCCAGGTGATCGGCATCAACACCCGCATCGAATCACCCTCGGGCGGGTCCGTCGGCCTCGGCTTTGCCATCCCCAGCAATACCACACTTCAGGTAGCACGGGAGATCATCGCCCAGGGCCACGTCCGGCGACCTTTCTTGGGGGCCGGCGGGCGTCCGCTGAACGCCACGCTCGCCCGCGATCTGGGATTGTCTGTGGAGCGCGGATTGCTCGTTCAGGAGATTCATCCCGGCTCTCCGGCAGAAAACGCCGGCCTCCGAGTTGGGGACGAACTCAATCAAACGACCAATGGTCCGATAATGCAGGGGGCCGATGTCATTCTATCCATCGATGGGCAGCCGGTGTATAACCAATCGGACCTGAACTATGAAGTAGTGCAGCACAAGCTCGGCGACAAAGTCCGGCTTGACATTGTGCGGGATGGCCAACGTATCACCGTTGAGGCCACATTGACCGAGCGCCCGCCAGAGGCACCCCCAAATTGGTCCGCTGGATCAATCAGTGATGGCTGAACGGAATCCTGAAATCAGTTCTCTGACGACTCGATGACAACAGTGTCGGCCTGAAGGCCGCCGGCTCCCAGCGCCACACCCTCGACGCGTATATGCGCGCCGGGCGATACGTCGGCCAGGGTTGCCGTGTCGCCGCTGGTGAGATTGAACTGCGTCTGAGGTGTGATGGCGATCAGGTCGTGGCCCGGTTCGTCTGGCTTGATGACAATGATCTGTCCATTCACAATGTCCAGAACGCGTCCAGCAGTGGAAGCCGCGCTGCCGGGCTGGGGCTGTTGTGCCAACTCGCTGTAGATCACTTCCAGCCAGTCTAGCATCTTCTGCTTCTGCTCATCTGTTGCCGGCGTCGACCCCTGCCCGATAAACTTCATCTCTCGGACCAGGTTGTCGGGACCGCCCGGATTGTCCTCTTGCCTGAAGGTAAACCCCCGCAGTTTGCTGACCCAGCCGGCCAGATCTATCTGCTCACTCTGCGTGAGTGTTGCCGTATGAGTCGGTTGGCCGCATGTGTGATACTCGATGATGCCGTCGGCGTGAACCGTCACGTCGTCACACAGGCCGGCCATGCCGCCCTGCCGGTGGAACTCCACGACAACCAGGCCAGGTGTGGGAAGGACACTGGCTGGCGACTTCCCGCGCTCTACTTTGGGCGATGAGCCGCAGCCTGAGGTCACGGTGATTAGGAGAATGCCTGCTAGCAGCAGAATGTAACGCACCATTGGCTTCGCTCCTTGTGGGAGACGCGCTACGATTCCCAGATCGGCGGGCGCTGCGTTTGCTGGCGAAAGTTCGTCCTTCGTCCTTCGCCGGCCGGCGCGCAGGATGGGACCGCTTCAAACGTTTCCAAATCCAACCTTGCGAAGGTTCAGGGAGAACTTCGTGGCCGAAGTAGTCTTTTTCAGCCGAAAATGCTCCATTTGCCAGGGTCACGTGGAACCTTCGCAAGGGCGACGTCCTGAGCCTGCCGAAGGGTTGCCGGAATTATGGATCAAATCGTGTTCAACATCAAGTCGGGGAGAGTGTGAAGCGGAAGCGCCGCCGGAAACGACGGAGGAGCCGCAGTAGCGGTGTGCTGAATAGGAAGAGGAGTATAGCGTTTCCACTGGCCCGGCCCAGGTCCCACCACAGCGACGTCACTACGTAAAACGCAGTATACCGCTGTACGCCCTGCCAGATCCCCAACCCAGACTTCAATGACATGCCGGCCCCTGTGCCTGGTGCAAGATATGGCCAAAACCAGAGGTTCATGACGATACCGAAGAGAATGCCCCAGGCGAACCCGAAGGCGGCCAGCACCACCGGTTCGGCTCGCCCGAAGCGGCGGAGGTCTGGCAGCCAGCCGGCAGAGAGGCCGGTCCAGCCCGCAGCAAACATCTGAAAAGGGAGCCACGGTCCCAGGCCGCCGGTGATTATGCCGGATACAAACAGACTCAAGCTACCCAGTAGGAAGCCAAACTCGGCCCCGAAGGAATAGCCGGCCAGGATCGGCAGGATGAACATTGCGCTGAACCCCAATGGTCCAGGAATGAGTCGCAAAGCTGCGTTGACAGCCGTGAGGACGCCCAACACGGCGATGATCTTGGCGTTAAGATGGCGTGTCTCCAGCTCGGTGAAAATCAAGAAAAGAGACAGGGCAACCAAGAGAAAGAAGACCAGTGGAGCATCACGAATATGGGCGAAACCTCCGGCGTCCCTGGTTGGGCCAATGAACGGCACGAGAAAGGCTCCGAGGCCCAACAGGGATATGAGCACGAGTGTCAGGTTGCTGAACCAGCCTGCCATGTGCCTGGAGAGGGGGTGTTTCTGTGTGTCATGTGGGCAACTGGTCACGTCGGTCCCCTTTGTCGTAGAGTAACTACCCAGCCCCCTGCTGCCGGCGGTTGAAACCGCGCCTACGGCTGCGAAGTCCGACTTCGCCGACTAAGAGTCAGCCGGCGAAGGCCGGCTTCGCAAGGGCGACGTCCTGAGCCT
>JBHHXF010000463.1:0-3575 GCA_046756905.1 Anaerolineae bacterium
GGCGCGGAGTACGCGCCGGCTGAGGTCCAGTACGTCTGTCCGAAGCACGGCAACGAGGGCATTTTGGACGTTCAGTACAACTACGAGCAGATCGCCGGCACGATCTCGCGCGAGGACCTGGCGGTGAACCGCGACGACAGCATCTGGCGCTACAGGCCGTTGCTGCCCATCGAGCCCGACAGCCCGGCGCCGCCGCTGCAGGTGGGCTGGACGCCCCTGTACCCCGCGCCGCGTCTGGCGGAAGCGCTGGGGCTGCGCTACCTGTGGGTGAAGGACGATGGCCGGCAACCGACGGCGTCGTTCAAGGATCGCGCCAGCGCCATCGCGGTGGTGAAGGCGCAGGAGGCCGGCGCCGAGATCATCACCACGGCCAGCACCGGCAACGCGGCGGCGGCCCTTTCGGGCTTGTGCGCCAGCGTGGATCAACCCAACGTGATTTTCGTGCCGGCCTCGGCTCCGGAGGCGAAAGTTGCCCAGTTGCTGGTCTTCGGCTCCACCGTGCTGCTGGTGGAAGGAACCTACGACGACGCCTTCGAGCTGTGCCTGGAAGCCGCTCATGAGTACGGCTGGTACAATCGCAACACCGGCTACAACCCGTACATGACTGAGGGCAAGAAGACGGCGGCCTACGAAATCTGCGAGCAGTTGGGCTGGGAAGCGCCGGACCGCATCTTCGTCTCGGTGGGGGATGGCTGCATCATCGGCGGGCTGCACAAGGGCTTGAGAGACCTGGTGGCGCTGGGCTGGATCAACCGGATGCCCCGGCTGATGGGGGTCCAGGCTGAGGGATCGGCGGCCATGTACCGCGCCTGGAAGGACGGTGTGGATCCGTCGGAGATGACGCCCATCGAGGCCCACACCATCGCCGACAGCATCTCCGCCGGCCTGCCCCGCGACCGCGTGAAGGCGATGCGAGCCGTGCGGGAAACCGACGGCGCATACATCGCCGTGTCGGACGCGGAGATTTTGCAGGCGATTCCGGCGCTGGCCCGGGGATGCGGTGTATTTGCGGAGCCGGCCGGCGCTGCGGCGCATGCCGGCCTGGTCAAAGCGGTGGCAGAGGGCCTCGTCGGTCCCGAAGAGCGCATCGTGGTGCTGGCCACCGGCAGTGGTCTGAAGGATGTGCGGGCGGCCATGCAGTCCGTTGGCGAGCCGCTACGTGTGGCGCCGGCGTTGGATGCGGTGAAAAAAGCCCTTTCTGGCAAGCTACCCTCCCAGAAGTAAGTTGAGCTTACCGACACTTTTGCGCTTTACCCGCTTGACACAGATAGCCGGTTCTGGTATACTATAGAACAGACGTTCTGAAAGCCCTGTAACACGAATAGCCGATGGGTGAAGAATGAGCTGCATTCACTCTTAATGACGGAGACGCTAGATGGCTAGATAGCTAAATGGCTGAGTACTCCGCAAGCCAACCGGCCAACTAGCCAACCAGCCAACCAGCCAACTAACCAACAGCCAGCTCTTTTCAAGCAGGAGGCACGAATCTGATGCGACGCGTCATCGCACTGGCGATTATCGCGTTCACCGTTACGCTGAGCGTCGTTGTCGGAAGCCGGCTGAGTTCCGAAGCCATGGCCGTAGTCGTTGGAACCGTGTGCGGTGTCCTGGCCGGCATCCCGACAAGCGTCCTGCTGCTCGTCGTCGTGCGCCGGCTGAGGGAAGAGCCAACGCAGCAACCCCAGCAGCGCCAGCCGGCCTATCCACCGGTCATAGTCATCAACCCCAACGCCGGCCAGCCTCACCAACCACCCAATCCATTCTACGACCCACCCGAAAGCCGGCCCGCCGGCTACCTCCCGCGCGAGTTCAGAATCATTGGCGAGGCGGGTGAAGAGGACTGAATGTACTTCGACACGCTGACCGTCTCAGCGGTGGCCGACGAACTTCGTGCGCGGGTCGCCGGTGGGCGGGTGCAGCAGGTGGTGCTGCCCGACGAGCTGTCGGTCGCACTTGAAATCTACGCCCAGGGGCAGCGGCGCTACCTGCTGGCGTCGGCCGACGCGCGGACGGCGCGCGTGCATCTGACTGACGAGAAACCTCGGCGCGGCGTGGACACGGAGACGCCCCTGCTGCTTCTGCTCCGCAAGTACGTGCGAGGTGGCCGTCTGGTCGATGTAGTTCAACCTCCGTGGGAGCGCATCCTCCGCCTGCGGTTCGAGCATCCAGAGGGTGCGACGACGTTGGTCGTGGAAACGATGGGCCGGCACAGCAACATCATGCTGCTTAGCCCGAGGTCAACTGAGGGGTACGACCAGGGCGAGATCGTGCTCGACGCTGTCAAACGGGTCACGCCGGCCATGAGTCGCGTGCGCCCAATCCTCCCGCAGACGACATATCGACCACCTCCACCCCAGGACAAACTCGCGCCCGACCAGCTCACAGAACTTCGCCTGCGCGACATGCTGGATGCAGCCGAGCTGGATGAACCGTTGTGGCGGCTGCTTCTGCGGGGTGTCCTGGGGCTAAGCCCGCTCTCGGCTCGCGAAGTCGTCTATCGGGTGGCCGGCCAGCCTCGAGCCCCGGTGAGCGCCGTCGAGACGATCACCCCCTTGCTCGAAGCGATAGAAGTCCTGTTCGCCCCAGTCGAGAAAGGCGATTGGCAGCCCACCTTCGTGCGAGAACACGACGAAATCGTCGCCTTCGCACCCTACCCCTTGACGCAGTATGAGAACCATGAGCCGGCCAACAGCATCAGCGCCATCGTCGGCGCTTACTTCGCCCAGGAGATTGGGCGCGACACCTACGCCGAGGCGCGCGCCGGCGTGCAGTCGCTCATCGACGATGCACGCGACAAACTGGAGCGCCAACAGCGCTCGTTGGAGCGGTCTCTGGTCAGCCCGGCGGAATTGGATCGACTTCGCCGGAGTGGCGAGTTGATCCTGGCCTACCAGTGGCAGATCGAGCCGGGTCAGACAGCACTTGAAGCGCCGTACGAACTCGACGGAGAGCCGCTGCGTGTCGAGCTGGACCCGACCCTGTCGCCGGTGGAGAACGCCCAAGCCTACTTCGAGCAGTACGGCAAGGCGAAGCGGGCCGGCCAGCACGTGCCATCGCGCATCGCCAGGACCAAACTACAGCTCGACTATGTAGACCAATTGGAAACCGACCTGGCCCTGGCCGAGAGCCGGCCCGACATCGACGCAGTGCGCGAGGAACTGGTGGAGGCCGGCTTTGTCCCGGAGAAGCGCCGGCGCCGGCCCTCCGGCCGCTCTCAGCCGATCCGCATGGAGATCGACGATTTCACGGTCTGGATCGGGCGCAATGCTCGCCAGAACGATGATGTGACATTCAAACGCGCCTCAGCCGGCGATCTGTGGCTGCACGCCAGGGGCATCCCCGGCGCGCACGTGGTGGTCAGGCAGGCCGGCCGCCCTGCGCCCGAGCCGGTTATCCTCTCCGCAGCGCAGATTGCCGCCTATCATTCCAGCGCCCGCAACGACACACGCGTCGCCGTGGACGTCACCGAAGTCCGGCGGGTTCGTCGCATCAAGGGCGGCGCACCCGGCCAGGTGGTGTACTCGCATGAGCGTACGCTGCATGTGGAGCCTCGGGGGGAGATTGGAGAATAGAGA
>JBHHXF010000464.1:0-3571 GCA_046756905.1 Anaerolineae bacterium
AGCCATCCAGCCATCTAACCACCCGCCCGCGGAGCGGGGCTGTTAGGAGGAAGTCACCTAAATGCCTAAAGCTTTGGTCACCGGAATCACTGGCCAGGACGGATCATACCTGGCCGAGTATCTGCTGGAGATTGGATACGAGGTCATCGGCATGGTGCGACGGTCTAGCACTGTGAACTTCGACCGCATTCGGCGCATTCAGGATCGAGTCACGTTGGTCCAGGGTGACTTGCTGGACCAGGTGTCATTGATCGGCATTTTGGCGGAGCATCGGCCCGACGAAGTGTATAACCTGGCAGCGCAATCTTTCGTGCCAACCTCGTGGAAGCAACCGGTGTTTACCGGTGAGGCGACAGCGCTAGGTGTTACCCGGTTGCTGGACGCTGTCCGCACGGTGAACCCAGAGACGAAATTCTACCAGGCATCTAGCTCGGAAATGTTTGGCAAAGTTCGTGAGGTGCCACAAAACGAAAACACGCCGTTCTATCCACGCAGCCCTTATGGCGTGGCCAAGGTCTACGGCCACTGGATCACGGTGAACTATCGGGAATCCTACGACCTGTTTGCTGTGTCGGGTATACTGTTTAACCACGAAAGCAAAAGGCGTGGCCTGGAGTTCGTCACCCGAAAAGTGACCTACAACGCGGCGCGGATCAAGCTCGGCCTGACGGACCGGCTGGGGCTGGGTAATCTGGACAGCCAACGAGACTGGGGTTGGACCCCCGACTACGTGCGTGCCATGTGGCTCATGCTTCAGCAGGATGAGCCGCTGGACTTTGTGATTGCGACGGGGAAGACGCATTCCGTGCGCCGACTGTGTGAGGTCGCGTTTGGCGCGCTGGGGCTGAACTGGGAAGACTACGTGTACGTCGATCCCCGGAACATCCGGCCGGCTGATGTGGACATGCTGGTCGGCGATGCGACCAAGGCCAAACAGGTGCTGGGCTGGGAGCCCACGGTAAGCTTCGAGGAAATGATACGCCGGATGGCTGAGGCGGATTTGGAGTTGCTTCGGACAGACCCGCACCGCATCTACGCCTGACGTCGCTACTCAGCCTGCCGCCGAGTCGACGAATGAATTCGCCGACTGATACCGTGAAGTGCGTTGAAACGCACTATCGTAGTACAACAACAACCCGTTTCAACGGGTTTCGCAGTAGCAGGCGGGCAATTCATTGCTCGCTGCTCGCTCGCCGAGGCCGGCCTGGGTAGTAACCACTTGACTTCGATTACGCGGAGGCAATTGAGGCATGACCAAAACCATCAAGTTCGGCACTGACGGCTGGCGCGGCATGATCGCCGAGGACTACACCTTCGACAACGTCCGGCGGGTGGCGCAGGCCGTGGCCGAGTACTTCCGCGATGAGGCCGGCGCAGCCAAGCGGGGCATGATCGTTGGCTACGACCGGCGCTTCGACTCCGAGCATTTCGCTGCCGCCGCGGCCGAGGTATTGGCCGGCAACGGCATCCTTGTCTTCCTGACACCCGATGCGACGCCGACGCCGGTTATCTCCTACGCCGTGCTGGCGCAGCAGGCCGCTGGCGCTGTCAACATCACCGCCAGCCACAACCCACCGACGGATAACGGCTTCAAGGTTCGCGATCACTGGGGCGCGGCCGTCGCGCCCGACGGCCTGAAGCGGATCGAGGCCCGGATTCCCGACGCGGTGAAAGACGTCAGACGCCTGTCGCTGGAAGCAGCCAAGGCCCAGGGGCTGGTCGAGACCTTCGACCCTGCGCCGGCCTACTTCGAGTACGTCAGGCGCCACCTGGACGTGGGGCCGATCAAGCAAGCCGGCCTCAGCATCGTCTACGACGCCATGTGGGGCAATGGCGCCGGCTGGTTCGACCGCCTGCTGGATGGCGGCTCGACCACGCTCCACACCATCCACGGCGACCGCAACCCCATCTTCCCCGAGATGCGCCGGCCCGAGCCAATTCCCCCCAACATCGACGTGCTGCTCAAGACCGTAGTGGATCGGGGGGCGGATGCCGGCATTGCCACCGACGGCGACGCCGACCGCGTTGGCTTTGCGGACGAGAAGGGCAACTTCGTCGACCAACTTCGGGTGTATGGGCTGCTGGCGATGTACATACTGCGTGTACGCGGGCAGCGTGGCCCCATCGTCAAGACACTCTCGACAACCTCGATGCTGAACAAGCTAGGCCGGCAATTCGGGGTGGATGTGCATGAAACTGGGGTTGGCTTCAAGTATGTCGGACCGAAGATGGTGGAGACTGATGCCATGCTCGGCGGTGAGGAGAGTGGTGGGTTCGCCTTTCGGGGATTGCCAGAGCGGGATGGTATCCTGGTCAACCTGGCCTTGCTGGACCTGATGGTACAGATGGACAAGCGCCCATCCGAGTTGGTCGAAACACTGTTCGAGATGGTGGGACCGCACTTCTACGATCGCGTCGATGTGCGTTTCCCAACCGAGGATCGCCCAGTGGTGCGGAAGCGGCTGGAAGAAGCCCAGCCCCAAGAAATGGCGGGGTTCAAGGTCTACCGCGTAAACAGGACGGACGGCTTCAAATACGAACTGGGCGATGATGGCTGGCTGCTGATCCGTTTCTCCGGCACGGAGCCGCTCATCCGTGTGTACACCGAGACAACGCACCAGAACAGCGTGCAGGCTCTCCTACGCGCCGGCCTGAACCTGGCCGGCCTTGAGCCGCCGGAGGACTGACAGTGATCAGTAAACAGTAATCAGTGAACAGTGAACAGTGAAACTGAATACTGATTACTGTTCACTGATTACTGTTTACTGACCAGGTGAGACCGTGCAGTTGATCGATACCCACGCGCATCTTCACGCAGAGCAGTTTGATGAGGACCGCGATGCAGTGATCCGGCGGATGCGGGAGGCTGGTGTGACCGGCGTTGTGACCATTGGGACAGACGTGCCGGCCAGCCGGGCGGCCATCGATCTGGCGGACCAGCACCCGGACATCTGGGCCACCGTGGGCGTAGACCCACACGAAGCGGCGAGTTTCAGCAACAGCACGCTGGACGAACTGCGAGGACTGGCCGGCTCACCCCAGGTGGTGGCCATCGGGGAGATCGGCCTGGACTACTACTGGGACAAAGCGCCGCGTCAGGTGCAGGCCAGAGTGTTTGAGCGTCAGCTTGAATTGGCCCGGGCGCTCCGGTTGCCGGTCGTCATTCACAATCGAGAGGCGCACGCAGACACCTTGGCGATGTTGCGGGAGTGGGCCGGCGATCACCCGTGGCACGGTGAGCGCCCGCTGGGCGTACTGCACTGCTTCTCCGGCGATGCGGAGATGGCTCTGGCCGCCATCGAGATCGGCTTCATGATTTCGCTGGCCGGCCCGGTCACATTCAAGAATGCGAAAAAGCCGGTGGCGGTGGCCGGAGCCGTGCCGTTGGAGTGGCTGGTCGTCGAGACTGATGCGCCGTACCTGGCGCCGCACCCGCATCGCGGGCAGCGCAACGAGCCGGCCTACCTGCCGCTCACCGCGCAGCGCATCGCAGACATCAAGGGTATACCGGTTGAAACCGTGGCTGAAGCAACGTTGGCCAATAGCAAGGTGTTGTTTGCAGTAACATAAC
>JBHHXF010000465.1:0-3564 GCA_046756905.1 Anaerolineae bacterium
CGTTCAACCTCCTATCCTTTGAATTCGATCCACACGATGGACATTATGACACATTCTGGCGAGACGCAACAGGGCCATTTGGCGGGGTCCCAACCCCGCCAAATGGCCTATTCATCTCAATTGACTCCTTTGCAGATTCTTCATGGGTTGGTCAGAGAAGGGCTGGTCACGTCCATCGCAGCCAGCCCTTTCGTTTGGGTTCGCAGGTTCAGGGTTCCTATGCCTGCCTAGTACAGCTCGGCGGAAATCCTTCGCCAGTTAGATCAAGAGAGCCCCTCGTCAAGCCCCCTTCGACAAGCTCAAAAGGGGCCTCGGGATGAGCATCCTGAGTAGCGAAGCGTATCGAAGGGTGCGGCTTAGGCCTAAGCACCCTGTTGCCGCAAACCCGCACCCTTCGATACGGCTCTCCACTACGTTCCGGCCTACTCAGGGTGCTCATCCCGAGCTTGACGAGGGGCTTGTCGAAGGGGGCTAGCCGTGATCTCGATAACTGGGAACTCATTTATGCCAAGGTGTACTAGTGGCAACCACCACCGCCGTAGCCGTGGCCGAACTCGCCCATGTACGGGGTGTTGTCCACCAGCCACTCGGCGTGGGTGGTGATGTACCCCAATAACGCTTCGGCCTGCTCCTGAGCGATCTGGCCGGCCGCCACGGCCGCAGCCAGCGCCTCTGCGCGCGGCTCCACGAACGTGTCGATGATGGTCTGAATCAGATCATCAACGTCGGCGCCGGTTTGGTCCGCCACTTGCTGGGCGATCTCGGCGATTGTCTGCCCTTCGTGCAGGGCATCGCGGATGTCCCAGGGGCTCAGGCCCAGCACCTCGGCCGCGGCCCACATCAGCCCGCCGAAACCACCGCCCCAGCCGCGGCCGAACATCTCGCTGTGATGGCGCTCATAGAGCAGGGCTTCGGAATTGTCGATCAGCCAGTCAACGTGCCATCGCAGGTGCTCCTCCATCCACGCCTGCTGCTCGTCGTCGATATGGCCGGCCTGGACACACTCCTCGGTCCATTCCGCCATCTGCGCGACCACGGCGTCAACCAGCGTCTGGCGGCTGGTTTCATCGGGCACCAACTCAGCGATGGAATGGCCGGCCTGGATCCATTCGGTCAGTTGGGCAGGGGTCATTTGCAGGGCTGTGGCGAAGGCGTCGAACATGGCGTTCTGTCCCCAGCCACCACCATGGTGGCCACCATGTCCGGGGCCGCCACCGCGCCGATGCATCGGCTCGACCGCCGCGCCACCAGCCCCAGGGCCTTGGGCGAGAGCGATCACAGGCGCCGTCAGTCCCAGCAACAAGCCGGCCAACACTACAACAGTCAACAGTCGATATCGAGTTGTCATCTTGATTCTCCTTTCTGCTTCATTGATCCTGATTTGTCAATCTTTCAAATGCTTTGCAGCAATTCACTACCGGACACTTTTCGTGACAGTCCCTGAGCCGACTCAAGTGCCTGGGGGCACTTCTCAGTTTCAGCCAGGGATTTTCAATCCTTGGCTCTCTATCCGTGATGCCCGCCTCCGCCACCCGGATGGCCGCTCCCTGGTGTGTGTGTCGGGTGCGGCATCATCGGTCCGTGGTGCGTTGGCGTCGGTTCCGGTTCATCCGTGGGCGCTGGCGCGGTTGGAGGCTCCTGGGTCGGTTCCGGCCCCTGTGCCGGAACAGGAGTGGCTGTTGCCTGCCCCATCTCAGGCCCCCTGTGCCCGTGGGTTGCCTGTGGTGAGGCCGTTGCCTGCACCGTCATGGGGCCGCCGTACGTGGGTTGCGGCTGAGGCCCATGAGGCCGTTGGCCTGGCCTCATGTCCTCAGTTGGCATCGGCATGGCCGGCTCGTGCGTTGGCGTTGGGTGCTCCGTCGGTGACGTCTCGGTCGCCGGCATCCCACGGCCAGCCGTCGGTGTCGCAGATGGTGTGGGACGGTCGGGCTCGTCTGTCGGACTGGGGCGGCCGGGCATCACCGGACGGTGAGGACCACCGTGCACCGTCATGTGTTCCGCGCGCAGCGTCCCATCGCCTGGCGATACCACATCGACGACGACTGTGCTTCCCACGACCGGCTCCCCTTCCACTGCACCGGGCTCGACAGTCAGCTCGATGCCATCCACGATCCAGGTGCCGTCCGTACGGCGCTCCAGCACCCCTTCGAACTGAAGTTGGGCACGCCGGCCCATGCCCGCAACCGTCTGAGCCTCAGCCTGTCGCTCCCGGTTGAACCGGACGTGGAGGGCTGCCCTGGCCGCCGGATCAGTGGCCAGCGCGAGGCGGACTCGCTCGCTGGTCCGTTTGACCCCATACAGCGGGTCGCCAGGCAGGCTGTCCGCCGCCGCGACGACCGTGGCCCCGCCGGCCGCCAAGAACAGGGCGAGAAGCAAGGCTGCTGTGGCGAGACCACGGGCCGGCGTGCCCAACCACTGACCGAGGGCGGCCAGGACTGACTGTCGCCACGAAGGTTTTATCTCGGAGCGTTTGCGCGCTGCGGCCTCCAACATCCGCCGGCGGCCAGCGGCCAGGCCGGCGGTGGACGGTGGCTCGAAGAAGTCTAACATCTGTCGTGCGTACGTCGCCGCCTCCAGCAGGGACGCCAGTTCGTCGACTTCATCAGGGTACTGGGCCAGTAGCGCGTCGATGTCGTTGCCCTGATCCAGGTCGGCCAGAGCCTCTGCGAAGCGTCGCTCAAAGTCTTGGGTCATGCCAGATCTCCTGCCAGGACGCGTCGCAGGCCGTTCAGTGCCCGGTGCTGCAACTGCCAGATGGCGTTTTCTTGCTTCCCCATGATCTCAGCGACTTCCCGTGCGGTCAGACCCTCACCAAAGCGTAGCACGATGACCTGTCGTTGATCTTCCGTCAATACTTCCAATGCTTTCCGTAGTCCGTCCTGGGCGAGTTTGCGCTCGACGATAGCCGCCGGCCCTTCGCTTGACATCGCTAGCTCCTCAGGTAGTGTGACCTCTTCGCTCTGTTTCCGAAAGTGATCCACCAGCAAGTTGTGCGCAATACGGTACAACCACCCCGACAGCGAGGTGTCCGCAAATCGCGGCGTGTCAACCGCTTCAACCATCCGGACAAACACGTCGCCCATCAGGTCCTCGGCCAGTTGGCGATCGCCCAGGCGGTGGTAGAAATAGATATAGATCTTTGCGGCGTACTGATCGTAAATGGCGCCCAGGGCAGCAGTGTCACCCTGGCGGGCCTGTGCGATCAGGCGTTGTTCGTTGTCCCTCAAAATCGATGTACTCCTCGCCCTGGTTGTATTTCACCCGTGATGACGGAAAATCGAGCAAATCCTTATGGCTCGTTCGGGTGGTTTTGGGTGGGTTCCGTAAACTTTACCGTGGCGGTCATACTAACACACGAAGGTCAGAGGGGTATTGCCGGCAGGTCAGAAATAGGTCTGAAAAGCTGGGACATTTGTCCCTTGTGACGGGTAGAGATGTCCCTACAACCTGCCGGCCTTGTCAAGTACAATCCAACTAATGAGGATCTCTGCTTGACCGAGGTGAGAATTGGTGTTAGTATCACAGCACGACCCTGAAGTACGAGCCTACGAAACAGGAGAACGT
>JBHHXF010000466.1:0-3559 GCA_046756905.1 Anaerolineae bacterium
TCCCAACATGAATCGACTGATAATACGCGCCTGGTTCGTTCTGCTCCTGTGCCTGGCCGTGCTGCTGCTCGCCGGCCTGGCTGGGACTTCTCACGCCCAACCCGTCACGCCAGTTCGCTTCGCAGTGATCGGCGACTTCGGTTCGGGCAGTCAGGCTGAGCAGGATGTGGCCGATCTGGTCAAGAGCTGGAACCCGGACTTCGTCGTGACTGCCGGCGACAACAACTATCCGGCCGGCGAAGCTTCGACCATTGACGACCACATCGGCCAGTATTACCACGAGTTTATCTACCCCTACACCGGCGGCTATGGATCGGGGGCGACCAGCAACCGCTTCTTCCCGATCCTGGGCAACCACGACTGGATGGCCATGGGCTGCGATGGCGCAAACTGCGCCGGCCCATACCTCGACTACTTCACCCTGCCCGGCAACGAGCGCTACTACGAGTTCACGAGGGGGCCGGTGAGCTTCTTCATGCTCGACAGCGACACCCACGAACCGGACGGCACATCCAGCACCTCGACGCAGGCCGGCTGGCTCCTGAGCAAACTGGCTACCTCGACTGCGCGTTGGAACCTGGTGTTCCTGCACCACGCGCCCTATTCCTCCGCGAACCACGGCTCGACGGCGCGGATGCAGTGGCCCTACGCGGCGTGGGGAGCCGACGCGGTTTTTTCCGGCCACGACCACACCTACGAGCGTATCGTCGTCGATGGCATCCCGTACTTTGTCAACGGCCTGGGCGGGTCGAGCAGGTATAGCTTCGGAACGCCGGTGGCCGGCAGCCAGGTGCGCTACCGCGACGACTACGGGGCCATGTTGGTGGATGCCGGCGACACGTCCATCACATTTCAGTTCATCTCCCGCGCCGGCGTGGTCATCGACACCTACACGATAGGCGGCCCGCCGCGCCCGCCGCCTGTGAATATCCGCGTTGCGCAGTCCGCCGACGATGCGGAGGAACGCGTGAGCGATGGCGCGCTGTACCTCACCAGCTCCGATCTGGAACTGACGAACGACGCCGGCTACTGGGGGCAACAGGTCGTAGGCATCCGTTTCCAGAACGTGGCCGTGCCCCAGGGGGCGACCATCACCCGCGCCTACATCCAGTTCGTCGCTGATGAGACCCAGAGCGAGCCGACATCGCTGATGTTTTACGGCCAGGCAGCCGATAATGCGCCGGCCTTCGCGTTGGCCGATCACGACATCTCCGGTCGGGCGAAGACGGCGGCGTCGGTTGCGTGGGACAACGTGCCGGCCTGGAACACGGTCGGCGAAACGCACCAGACGCCGGACCTCTCGCCGATCGTGCAAGAGGTCGTCAATCGCAGTGGGTGGTCCAGCGGGAATGGGGTGGCGTTCATCGTTGCCGGCTCGGGCCACAGGACGGCGCACTCGTACGATTGGGGCTCGGCTGCCGCCCCCCTGCTCCACGTGGCATATCTCACGTGCAGCAGCGTCGATTTCAGCGGAAACGGGCAGGTGGATGTGATCGACGTCATGCTGGCGGCCGCGCAGTGGGGCACGGCCAACCCGACGTACGATTTCGACGAGAGCGGCACAGTGGGGGCGGAGGATGTGACGTCTATCGCCGGCTGCTGGAGTCGCTCGGTAGCGCCGTGAAGTTGCGGTAACCGTTCAGGTGACCGGCACTTCCAAACCGGTTTTCATCCGACAACTGCCTCTTCTGAGCCGGTTGTGCTCACTTTTGGTACGATTTCGTAAGTGCCGGTCACCTTATGCGCCTGTTCTTGAGACTGCCTGAGCGGTTACAAGTTGCGTAATGCTTTTCACGGCCTATGAGTTGTGCTACAATTGAGCAGGACGCGGTTCAAGGTCTGCATGTCTGCCCGCCGAATGATGAGGTTTGAAGGATTAAACAGACCTCAAATTTCATAGTTCGGTGATTGTTATCGGAAACGTATTGAACACGTTTCCGATCATGACGGTTTCCGGTGTCATGGCGTCAAGTTTCCCAACCCCCTTCTGCCCGTTGGCCGGCCCCAATGCCTGCCCATCTTCGGGTGCCGTGACGCCGGCCCCTCTCGCTTTGGGCCGACATTCCCTCAGCCGATACGATTTCAGATTTGAGATTTCAGATTTGAGATTTCAGATTGCCAATCTGCAATCTCAAATCTGAAATCTACAATCAAGGTAGGTGAGCCGTGAAGACAAAGGCCTGTATCCTCATCGTCGATGATAGTGCCGGGCTTCGGAAGACCCTGTCGGACATCCTCGCGGTCAAGGGATACGCACCGGTGGCCGTCGCCACCGGCAAGGAGGCCCTGGTACGAGTCAATGAGGAAGTGCCGGCAGTCGCCTTGGTGGATCGCCGGCTGGAGGATATGTCTGGCCTCGATCTGATGGCCGAAATCAAGGCGCGCTCTCCGGACACGGAGTGCATCGTGATCACCGGCTATGCCTCGCAGGCGTCGGCTATCGAGGCAATGAACGTGGGGGCGTATAGCTATGTGCAGAAGCCCTACGACGTGGACCAGTTGCTACTGATCATTCGCCGTGCGATTGAGAAGCGAGAGGTGCATCGAGCGCTCCAGTGGTCCAGGCAACGGCTGGAAGGGCTACACGAGGAAGCCCGCCGGCTGGCAGCTTGCGAGTCCGAAGAGGAAGCCTATCAGATTGCAGTCAGGGCAGCCGAGCGGATTCTCGATTTCTCCATCTGCACACTGGACATCGTAGAAGACGATAAGCTGGTGGTCAAGGCTACCTCGTCGGGCGCACCCCCCAGCGCGAGCAGAGGGCGTGGTCTGGATGAGGGGGGGTTGGGCGCGGAGACCCACCGCACCGGCAAGACCTATGTCTTTGGCAGCCTGGATGAAGTGCCCGAGGCCAGGCCGACGCGCGGGGACTTCCAGTCAGGGATCAGCGCGCCCATCGACGACATCGGGGTGTTTCAAGTAGCTTCCACGGAGCCGGATGCTTTCAGCCAGGATGACGTGCGGCTGCTGGAGCTGCTCCTGGGTCACACGGCGGCGGCCCTGAAACGGATTCGCCTTCTGAATAAGCTTACAGAACTGGCGATCCACGATCCCTTGACCGGCGTATTTAACCGCTACTACCTCAACCAGACGTTGGAGCGCGAGATTGAGCGCTCCAAGAGATACGGACACCCTATCGCTTTCCTCATGATCGACGTAAACCGGTTCAAGGAAATCAACGACCGCTTCGGCCACCAGATGGGCGACCGGGTGCTCCAGACGGTGGCGTCTTTGCTGATAGGTGTGGTCCGGGCTACGGACATCGTTGTTCGCTATGGCGGGGATGAGTTTCTGATCATCCAGCCGGAGACGGATGGCGAGGCGGATGCAGTGAAGCAGCGGATCCTCAGGGAGGTGGACTGCCTGAATGAGACGAACGAACTGGTGGATTTTCCGCTCACGCTATCCGTTGGCGCGGCCTTCTGGGACCCCCAGGGAGATGAGTCTTTGGAGGATGCTCTGGGCGAAGCGGACCGGCGGATGTATGAGGACAAGCGGAGTTATCAGTGATCTGATTGCAGATCATCTGATTGCGGATTTGAGATTTCAGATTTCAGATTGA
>JBHHXF010000467.1:0-3559 GCA_046756905.1 Anaerolineae bacterium
ATGGGGATTGACATGCAAGGCACCAACAAGTTTCTTCTTGGCATTGTCGCCGGCGTATTGCTGCTGGTTGGCGTGGCCTTCGCGGTCGCGCTCCTGCGGCCCAAGCCCAAGCCAGCCTATCAGTCGGAAGCCACGCCCGAGGGCGTGGCGCACAATTACCTGCTCGCGCTGCAGCAGGAAGACTACGCCCGCGCCTACAGCTATCTTTCGCCCACGCTCAAAGGCTACCCAGCCTCCATCGAAATATTTGCCGGGAACATCCCCGGTCATCGCTGGGGTTTCGGCATAGATCGTGACTCGGTCACGCTGGAGGTCGAGTCGGCCCGCATCACCGGGGACCGGGCGGTGGTTCTGGTGCGGAAGACACGCTTCTACAACCGGAGGTTATTTGACAGCAATCAGTACACCAACACCTTCGACATGAAGCTCCAACGTGAAAGTGGAGCCTGGAAGATCATCGCGTCCGACTCATATTGGCTTCGGTGCTGGGATGACAAGGACGGGTGCCCGTAGTTGTGTGTCGCGCGACACTTGACACGCAACACGTAACACTTTTTGGGGGTCATAATGGTCACCGTACGCCGCTGGTACATGTTCGTTGTCAGCGCCATCAACCTGCAAGCCGTCACCTGGGCTGTCATCGCACTACTCTGGAATCTCCTTACACCGGGTGTCAAGGCCCCTGTAGAGGCTATCGCTTTTCAAATTGCCGTCATCATCGTTGGCCTGCCCATTTTCCTCGCCCACTGGCTGTGGGCGCAGCGTCTTGCTGAGCGAGACGCGGATGAGCGCGAGACCGCCGTGCGCCGCCTGTATCTCTACGGCATGCTCGCTGCCTACCTTGGCCCCTTCGCCTTCAACGCTTTCAATCTGGGCACCACGTTACTGCGGCTGGCCTTTGGTGAGCAACGCCGTGGCTTCTTTTCCGGTTTTTCCCCAACCGAGGCTCTTATTCGCCACCTCGTCGCGATGGTCGTCCTTGGGATGCTATGGTTTTATCACCAACGCGTTGTGGCAGAAGATGCCAAAGTTGCGCCGGAGACAGGCAACGCCGCCACCGTGCGTCGGCTGTACATTCTTGGCTTCAGCGCCGTGGGCGGAACGATGACGATCCTGGGCATCATCCATCTGCTGCGCTGGATCATGTTCCAATTCGGAGGCGGCACGGTGATCGGCGGGCCAGGCGGCGCAGGCCTCGCCGTCGAGGTGGCGCGGCTGAGTGTGGGCATGGCGCTCTGGCTGCTCTTCTGGGCGCAGGCGCAGCGTCTGTTCACCGGACCGAGCGAGGAGGAACGCGAGTCTGCTCTGCGCAAGTTGTATCTGTATCTTGCGGTGTTAATCGCCGTGCTGAGCGCGGTCACCAATGCCACCTTCATCCTCGCCGGCTTCTTCCGCCGCTTGCTCGATCTGCCCTCGCGGGGTGACATTCGTGACCCGCTGCCCATCGTCATCGGCATGGCCGTGCCGTGGGCGTATCACACCTACGTCCTCCGGGACGACGCCGCTCTAGCCAGCGAAGCGCCCCGCCAAGCCGGCATCCGGCGGCTGTACCTCTATCTGGTTGCTGCCGTCGGCCTCGCTGCATTCCTAGTAGGCCTGAGCGGCGACATCAGCGTTGTTATCCGATCGCTGGCCGAACGAGCACCTCAACTGGGCTCAGCACAGGTCTTCGGCGCAGATCTCAGAGAACAACTTGCGTGGTTTACTGCCGCGCTCATCGCCGGCCTGCCGGTGTGGATCCTGCCATGGCGGCAGGCGCAGCTCGAGGCAGTGGCATCCGGTCCCGCCGGGGCCGAGGAACGCCGTTCTGTCGTGCGCAAAATCTATCTGTATTTCTATCTCTTCGTCGCCACCATGACGGTGCTCTCCAGCGCGGTGTACATCGTGTACCAACTGTTGAGCCTCATCCTCGGCGCGCGCGGCCCGGGCAACTTGCTCAGCGATCTGGGGCAACCCATCGCCTTCAGCCTGATCGCCGTAGGGGTGTGGTTGTATCACGGATTTGCCCTGCGCGGTGACAGGCAGCTCGCCCAACGCGAGCAGGCCAAGCGCCTGGCGGCACTGCGCGTTGCCGTGGTGGATATGGGCGAAGGACGCTTTGGACGCGCGGTGCTCAATGAACTACAGCGGGAACTGCCTGGCCTGACCCCCAATCCGATCGGTCTGACCCAGCCGGCGGCTGAAGCCATGGGCACGGACGCAGATCAAGATACCATTGCCACCCAATTGGCCGGGGCGGAGCTGATCGTCGGGCCATGGGCTATTGCCGTCGCCAGCGGGGCAGTCACCGCCGAAATCGCGGGGGCGGTTGTCGCCAGCCCGGCGCGCAAATTGCTGGTCCCAGTCCGGATCGAGGGATGGGAGTGGGCCGGGGTGGATCGGTGGAATGCCGAAGCGATCGTCCGGCAAACTGTGCGCGCGGTAGAGCAAATAGTGGAAGGGGAAGAGGTAAAGCCTGCCCGACCGCTAGGCATTGGCGCGACCATTGCCATCATCATCAGCGTGCTGTTCCTGCTGATCTTGCTGGCAACTCCCGTGCTGATTTTCTTTAGTCAGATTCCGTGATCTTGGAAATCAACCAGGGGCAAATACCATGACTTCGCTGAAAGACAGGCTGATACTGGTCGTGGATGATGAACCCCGCATGGTGCAGTTCATCCGCATGAATCTGGAAATCGAAGGCTGTCGCGTTATCGAGGCGTCGGATGGGCTGAAAGCGCTGAAAATGATTCGCGAAGAAATCCCCGACGTCGTCATTCTCGACGTGATGATGCCCAACATGGACGGCTTTGAAACGCTCCACGATCTCCGCGAGTTCTCCGACGTGCTGGTGATCATGCTGACCGTCCGCGCGGAGGAAGAGGATCGGGTGCGCGGGCTAGAATTGGGGGCCGACGACTACCTGGGAAAGCCATTCAGCCCCAGAGAACTCGTCAGCCGCATCCGGGCGCTCCTCCGACGTGCCGAAATGACGCCCCCTGTACACAGATCCATCCTCAAGATCGATGACGGGCTATCCATCGATTTCGCGGGGCGAGAGGTCATTGTTCGAGGCGAGCGGGTCAAACTGCGACCGACAGAGTGGCGGCTGCTGTACCATCTGGTGAGCAATGCCGGCTGGGTCATGAGCCACGAGGTGCTGCTCTCAAAAGTGTGGGGGCCGGAATATCAGGACGCCCATCACTACGTGCGGCTGTATGTGACCTATCTGCGCCAGAAAATCGAAGAGGATCCATCGAATCCGAAGTACATATTGACCGAGCGAGGTATGGGCTACCGGTTTGTGGATTTTGAAGGCCGGCCAGTGCGGCAAATTAGCTCTCTGCCGCCGCCGGCGTAGCAGGAGAACAGTTTGCTAGATGGTTGGATGGCTGGATGGCTAGAGCATGGGACGGAGCCACCCGCCATCCAGCTATCTAGCAATCCAGCTATCCAGCCATCCGGTACTTAAAGATTCTTCTCCGTCGCCTCAACCCCATCCTATCAGGGTTTGAGTCCGGGTCACGGCGTTACTTGGCATGTACCTTGATCTGCTTCGGCCTGGCTTCCGCCGCCTTGG
>JBHHXF010000468.1:0-3553 GCA_046756905.1 Anaerolineae bacterium
TACCCCAACGATGTCGATCCGCTGCCTAGTGGCCGCCCTTCGACAAGCCGCCGTGGTGAGCTTGTCGAACCATCAGGACAGCGGCTGCTCATCACCGACCGCGACAACCAGCGGATCGTCGAGATTGACCACGACGGCAACATCGTGTGGCAGTTGGGGGTCACGGGGGAGGCCGGCGACGACGCCACCCACCTCAACCTCCCTCACAACGCCGACAGGTTGCCGAATGGCGACACCATTCTGGCCGACTCCGGCAACGACCGCATCATACAGGTGGACGCCAAGGGGACCATCGTCTGGGAATACCGGCCCACTGGCGCTGATCGCCTGCGCTTTCCAAAAGACGCGGACCGACTGCCGAACAACAACGTTCTCATCACTGATTCCCACAACAGCCGTGTCGTGGAGGTGACTTCGGACGGCACGGTGGTCTGGGAGTACCAGCTTGACCTGGCCAGACCGTACGACGCTGACCGTCTGGCCAACGGCAATACGCTGATCTCGGGCACGGCGGATGGCCACGTCATTGAGGTCGATCCGGCGGGGACCATCGTGTGGCAGTACCCGCCGCCGACCACTCCAACTCTGACAGCATATGAGCCGCCTATCGACGTCACCTTCAACATCCATCTTGACCCGGTCATGAACAGCTACACCAAGTGGCGGGAACGAAAGGACAATCTCCTCTGGCTAAAGTCCTTCGTGGAAGGCTACAGCGGGGACTACCAACCGAAGCTCAACATCGAGGCTCAGGGGGATCACGCGGAGTTCTACCTGAATCCAACCGACCCCGAGGCGGCCGAGGGGCGCGAAGCCCTGGCCGATCTCTACGACGCCGGCCACTCCTTCGGCACCCACGCCCACGACACGCTGCGCAGCGAGCAGCCTGACTCGTGGACCCACATCCAGGGGACCGCTACCGCTGCCGAGGCGGTTGAGAACTGGCAGGACCACATCGGCTATGTGGAGCAGCTCTACGCCGAGATCACCGGCAACAGCGATCCCGAGTTTCTGCGCGAGATGAATGCCAGCGCTGTCATGTTTCTCCCGAAGGGTTCCACCGAAACACAACTGGCTTTCACCGGTGTGTACTCCGACCCGGTCAGCGGCGGGGCAGTGCCCCACGGCTTCAGTGTCCAGACGGGCGGACGGAACGAGCACTTCTACTGCATCTTCGACCACGACGTCCAAAACCCCTGGCGGCCCGGTACTCAGGGCGCCCTCGACGAGGACCTGACCAACACTGCCTTCGTCACGGTTCCTCAGATGCCTCCGCTGGGCAAGATCGGCGTGCACGCTCACATCCCTGACTGCATCCAGGACAACTCCGTCCCCTCCCGCCAGCGCATGTTCATTCAGGAATTCCTGGAGCGCCTCTACCGCGAGTACACGGACGCGCCGGACAGGGTGTGGACTTTCGGCTGGCACGAGCACCTCTTCGACATCTACCCCACGGGCGCCGGCGGTCTGGGCAGGCAGGAGTTTCGCGAAGAAGTGGAACAGATGGTAGAATGGCTCAACGAGCGCTTCATCGGCCAGACCACAGCCAACGGTAATCTCGTCGCCCACTATGCCACGGTCATCGACGTGCGGGATGAGTTTGAGGCCTGGGAGCAAGACAACCCCGGTGTTTCCTCCTTTGAGCTCGAACAATACACCGACGACTGGGACAACTATCCGTACGATCTCGAGGGGCTGGCCCGGGAGCTGGCCAATGCCCACTACGCGGCCGCCCTGCTTCCGCCGGACTCGTCTCTCCAGATTTACCGCTTCGAGCGCTGCCCCTCGTCCCTGCGGAGCGAAGCCCAGGGCTACTGGGCCGATGAGGGCGACGGCACGTTCGGATGCTACGACAGTCCGCCTGAGGGCAGTCAGGCGGCCGGCAACCCTCTCGACACCGCCACCGTCTACGTGGCCTGGCGGGACGCGGCGAACCCCGAGCCCACCGATCTAACCGAATACGCCGGCGACTGGGCCACCGCCTACGATGGCGTCACCGGCTCCTTCCTGGCCGCCGACGACGCTCTCAACGCGCTGCCCCTCGACTTCCACCCGGTCGTGATCTTGCCCAGTGCAACGCAGCCGGCACCCGCCGGTTATCTGATGCTCCCCTACAACGCCAACTACATGTGGGGGTCACCGACCGACGTGCAGCAGGCGACCGCCGGCCAGTTCGTGCCGGCCCTGAACCGTCACATGGACTTGATGGAGCGTCTGGGTGTCCGCGCCGACTACTACTTCACCGGCCTGGCCTCAGAGAAGCTGGACGAATGGTCCCACGAGACGGTAACCCGCCTGCTGGAGTCTTCCCATGATGTTCACTACCACGGCGCCAACCGCCCACCCTATCCCCAACTAGTGAACCAGGTGTCGGGCGAAGACTGGGAACAGGACGTGGCCACGGCCCGGACCTACGAGGCTGAGGGCATCAACCCGGGCACCGGCGTACACGTCGGAGGGATCACCGCGTTCCGGGAGGTGTTTGGCCAGGACCCCTTCGCCACCGGCCGCTTCTTCGAGGCGTCCATCCTGGCGGTGGACAAGGAGATGGGCGCTCGAATGGCCGTGGGTCTGGTGGACAACACCGGCGCCTCACGTGACCAGGCCTGGTTCCTGGGCGTCCTCAACCGCCCCACGCAGGCCGGCCTGGGGCCCTCACGACTGGTGGAGGCTGCCTTGCAGGACCAGGGCGAGGACTTCCTGGCCCGCGTGCGAGACGTCCTGACCGGCGTGAGCGGCCCCATGCCCCTGGTCGCCTTCCCCATCCACGACCACGACTTCTTCGACCACTCGCCAGCCGACCAGGACAAGGTCTGGGAACTGTACGAGGAAGTGATCCGCATGGCCCTGGATCTGGGCTTCCAGGTCGTCACTATGCGCGACGTGTATGGCATGGTCCAGAACGGGCCGGCGCCGGCCGTGAGCGAGGAAGATCTTCTTGCGGCTGCCCAGAGCTTGGTGGAGACGATGGAGGCCACGGGGTATCCGCCGGAGTTTGTGCCGGGGAGCGGGGGTGCGGAGGTGCAGGGGAGCAGGGAAAAAGTTGAGAAGGGAAAAAGGGAAAAAGGGTCCTCGTCCACTTTTTCCCTTTCTCCCGTTTTCCCTTTCTCCCTTATTCCCTTTTCAACTTCTGTTGCCCCGCTTAGCCTGGCGGAGGCATTTGAGGGGTTTGCGGTTGCCCTGGCCGCCTATGATGGAACGGGCAGCCTGCCGGCCACGGTGGAAACGAACGACCTGCTGGGTCCCACGGCCTACTTCACCAGCAGCGTAACCCCGGCTACCGTCCCTGCGGACGCCGTGCTGGACGCGGCCGTCGCCGTCTCCGCCGCCATCACCGACCGCATTCCGTCGCAGGTGACCGTAGGAAGTCAGGCCCTGAATCCGGCCGAGGTCCTGTACCTGATGGCTCAGGAGTACGTCGCCCTTGTGCAGGGTGGGCCGGCGCCGGTGACCCTGCGCCCGATGAGCACCCTGCCCTTGGCCGTGACCCAGAACCAGGAGGCCGACCCGCTGACGAAGCTGCAGTTTTGGACGTACAAGCCAGCGGTATTCG
>JBHHXF010000469.1:0-3547 GCA_046756905.1 Anaerolineae bacterium
TCCAGGCGGGCTTCGGTGCGCTCCTGGGCCTCGGCCAGCGACTGCACCGTGGCCTCCAGCCGTTCCAGGCGGGCTTCGGTGCGCTCCTGGGCCTCGGCCAGTGACTGCACCGTGGCCTCCAGCCGTTCCAGGCGGGCTTCGGTGCGCTGCTGGGCCTCGGCCAGGTCGCGCACGATGGCCGGCAAGGCCAGGAAGTCGTCGGCCAGCAGCAGCCGGCGCAGCTCCGCCTGCCAATCCGGGTGCTGCTCCAACAACCGCACCATATCTTGATAATCGCGCACGGTGAACGCCATTGCGGGACTCCAGTAACAGGACGGTCCGATTGACCATTCTCGAAGCTGATTCTAACACGGACGGGCGGAGTTGTCAATTGGGGAAATGGAGAACGAAGGATGGCTGGATGGTGAGGCACGAGAAGCGCACCGAAGGCGGCGACGCGGATGCCGGAGGTGACGACGACGAGGGCGCGCCGGTGGTGTTGCCGGGCCGGCCGCCGGAGTTCTGCCTGCCACTCCAGGCACCGGGCTAAAAGGGCTCAGTGAACCCCTCGATGAACTCGGGACGTCGCTCAGGAGGGGCCTCAGGACGCCGCAGCGGGTGGAGAATATAACGGATGGAATGAGGAATCCGCTCCATTCCCCATCCGTTGTAGTGTTGTTGTGCCGGCCTGGCCTGGCTGATGGCTCGGAGGGGGCGGATAAGCCGGCGGTTGATCCGTGCATCCGAGGGAGGGGAATATTCTATCCTTTTGTTCTGGTCTATTCGGTTGCAGATGCCTGGAATTGCTCCAGGAAGTGGGTCACGTCTCGCTCGAGGTACGGGCGTAATCGGCGCGCCTTGTCCAGGTTGATGCGAAGCTGCTCGTGTTCGATGGGGGTCGCATAGGCGTGTCGGAAGAAGTGCCGGAAGCCGCGCAAGCTGTTCAGGAGGGCGTAGCTTTCCTGGGAGAGCAGCGCCGGCCGCACGCCGGCGATGTCTTGTTGCATGCGTCTCAGAAGTTCGATGTGCCACTGAGATGCATCGGTGATGCGGTTCTCGAAGTGGCCGGCGACGATCTTGAACAGGTCCTCTACCGCGTTGTAGAGGTTGTGCAGTTGGTAGGCCGCGCTTTCCAGTTGTCTCTCATCCTCGGGAGTCAGGCCGGCGGCCCGGTCTTCCAGCCTGGCGAAGATGTCATCGATCAAGCCCATCTGGCTCTCGATGTCGGAGGTCAGGATAGCCAGGGTTTCTTTGTCCATTTGACTCCCTCCTCTCGGATGCGATCTGCAAAGTGACATTTCCGCAGCTCGATCAGGTCTACGTCGCGTTCGAGCTCCATGGATAGGGCCGCCATCGCATCGAAAAACTGGGCTGGGGCCATTTGCTCTACGGCAATATCGACGTCCGAGTGCTCGCTAAACTGTCCCGCCCGGACGACGGATCCGAAGATGTAGGCCTCCGAGATGCCATGTTGAGGGCCAAGCTGATCAAGGAGATGCAGCACTTGATGGAGAAGCGCCTGGCGCCGGCGTTCCCTATCGGTCTGCTGCTGTGCTATGGTAGCATCGAGTAAGGATGTATCGAAGGCCACTTTCCACGCTCCATCCGGTTCGATAGCCAGGTTTCTCTGTCTATCAATGATGCCCCCGCCGGGCCTCTTGAAATTATACCCCACTTGCCTGCCGGCGTCCATTCGCCTCCGCGACGATCTCCCACGTGGGTGGCGCGCAGGACCCGGCCCACCCTTCGGCAGGTCCTTCACTTCGTTCAGGATAAAGCTCAGGGCAGGCGTGGGTGACGCGGGGATCCTGCTCCTCGGCCTACACCGCCTCGCCGGCACCATGGAGCGGAACTTGTAGGCATTGAAGCTTTCCTTACTTATGCTGACGAGTCATATTCAGCTTCATCCCTTCGACAGGCTCAGGACAGCGCGCAATAGAGCCGCGCAATGAGCGCCTCCAGATCTGGATCCCTACTGGGCCTCGTCTCGGACGATCGCGATGCCATCGGCAAGTTTCTCAATCCTCAAGCCCTGCGCGGCGGTTATCCGCTCGGGCTGAGCCTCTTCCATGAGCCGGTCCATCTCCGTCTGATGGTCGTGATACTACGAGAGAGCGTCGTAAATCTGGGCCGCACTCAGATGCGGAAGAGCGGCCAGGATTTCTTCTAACGACTGCCCAGCCCTTCGGCTACGCTCAGGACAGGCCTGGACCCGCTCGACGATGTGGCGCACGGTGATGCGCGTGCCTCGAATCAGGGGTTCGCCCTCGCTAATGGCCGGCCGGCGGACGATGTGGAGGTGTCCTTCGGCTGATGAGGACGAGTCGAGTTTTTTGCTCCGCCGCCAGGTCTCACAGATGCCTTTCCAACGAATGAAGCGGTCAGGCGACGCTGATGGGCTGCAATTCCTCCCAGGCCGGCCCCTCCTCTGGTGTCAGGTCCAGGCCGTTGGTCATGATGTTGCGATAGAGCGGGTGTTGCACCTGGCGCATCCATGCCCAGCGTTCGGAGCCAATAACGTAGAGGTTGAATAGAACATCGTGTTCCAGGGAGAGACGAGCACCAAGGCGTAAGATGCGGTGTCTGAGTGGCCAGGTGTCATTGGTGGTGACAACCAACACGTCGATATCCGATTCCTGTGTGTCGTCCCCTCTGGCTTTGGATCCGAATAATGTCAGATGCAGAATGTGGTCGCCATGCTGTGTGATCAAGCGCTCAATCAGCACTCCAATGGCTTGCTGATCACGCGGGGCCAGCGGTGCATCGAGCCCTTCGACAGGCTCAGGACGGCGCTTGTCGAGATGATGGGTGAGAGCGTGGGCTGTCATGAGTAGCCGGCCTCCGCAAGATAGCGCGCGATACGCGCCACAAAGCGCCGGGCGTTATTAAGCACTTCCCGCGCCTGTGCTTCGTCGGCTGTTCCCACCATCTCGTAGTCTGCGATCAGCCGGATGTCAAACGCTTCACCATAGGCATCGCTGAACTCAGCTTCGATCAGGCCCGGCTTCACAAAGTACCGGCGAAAGGCTGAGATTACGCCACTGTGCTTGCTACGGGTAAGGTCACGGGTCAGGAGCAAGGCGCTGGCTGCATAGAAGAAGGCATAATACGCGCGGCTGGCTGCGATGCCAAAATAGCCACCATCCAGGTTGTACTGTGCCCCTTCGAGTGCCTCTTCTGCAGCTTGCATATAGCTTTTTGTGAGCTGTTCGTTCGGTTGGGACATTTCAATGTCTGCACCCTGCTATCTCAGAGTATTACTGCATCCACTTCAAGGATACTATTGTTCCGTCTTGGGGTCAAGCGGGCACAATGCGAGTCGCCCATGGCGCGGTTCGCCATTCCAAAGGCCAGAAACGTTCGTAGTAAGCCACGGAGCGCAGTTTGCGGAGTGGCGTTCCGCGGCGTATGGGACGGCACTCCGCAGATTGCCTGCGGCGAAGCGGATTAGCGGATGGGCGGTCAGCGGATTGCCTGCGGCGAAGCGGATTAGCGGATGGGCGGTCAGCGGACTGCCTGCGGCGTAGCGGATTAGCGGATGGGCGGTCAGCGGATTGCCTGCGGCGTA
>JBHHXF010000470.1:0-3543 GCA_046756905.1 Anaerolineae bacterium
GTAGGGGCGAGGCAGGTCGGAGAGCAGGCCCATCTGCCAATGTATCCTCAATCCGATCTGCCTCGCCCCTACAGCACTCGGTAAAAGCTGTGACTATCACATCCTGGATGGCGGCGACGTCTGCCGGCGACTCCTGCTGCCGAACCAGGGCGCTAAACTCTGCATCATCCTGCAACAACAGCAATGCCACGGCTCGCCGGGACAGTTGATACTGTGCCCGAAGGCGGTCTTCAATCTCTTGGATCGCCTGCTCAATGGGCGGTTCGTAGCGGATGGAACCGGCAAGCGCCATTGACATAACTCGTCAATCTCCTCTTGAGTTGGGCGATGCCTTGCCCCGTAGTCGAGACGGTGGCGACGACAGGAATCTGCAGCTTCTCCTCAAGCGCCTGGGTGTCGATGTGAATCCCCAATCTTATGGCTTCGTCCATGATGTTCACCACCAGGACCACGGGAAGGTTTGCCTCCAGCAGTTGGAGGGTCAGCGGCAGCATACGAGCCAGGTTTTTGGCATCGACCACGTGGATGACAGCCGCCGGCCTCTCTTGCAACAGGATGGAGCGCGCAACTCGCTCTTCCTCGGTGATGGGCATGAGGGAGTACATGCCGGGAGTGTCCACAAAGGCGAAGGTTTGGCCGGCAATCTCCCCCTTGCCGCGATAAACCTCCACCGTTGTGCCTGGATAGTTCGACACGGCGACGTAGGCCCCCGTCAGGTTTTGAAATAGCAGGCTCTTGCCCACGTTCGGGCTGCCGACAATCGCAATCTGACGCAATCCGCGCGTATCCGCCTGGGGGCCGGCGTGGCACGAAGCCGTATTGCGGTGTCTGTTTCGTCGGAACAATAGTTGCATCAGCACTATGCTTCTGAATTCAAGGATTCGACTGCTTATGCACGACAGTCGGCGCACAGCCCTTCAAAGCACACGCAGGCGTGGGCAACATCAACGCCGAATTGATTTTCCAGGTTGCCTTGAGCCTCAGCGATCAAGGTGGTTTCGAATTCTATGATTCGACCACAGCGCCGGCAAGAAAAATGGTAATGCTCAGGTGCGACCTTAGCCTCGAAATGCTCCCTTTGGTGGTCGCGGGCGAAGTAGCGTTGGTCCACAAGGTCTAGATCCTTGAGCAGGTTTAGGGTCCGGTACACTGTAGACAAACTTAAAGTTGGATCCTGTGGCTTCCCGTGCAGGTAAATAGCTTCGGCGTCCAGATGCTCTTCACTTGCGTCAATGATTTCGAGGATCAGACGCCGCTGCTTGGTGAGGTACTTGCCGGCGGATTTCAATCGCGCCTCTGCGTGCTCCACAGATGTCTTTGTCATGCTTCCTAACCTCGCGGTGGCAATCAACTTGCGAATTTACGAATGATTCGCAATTCCTATTTTATGTGACTCTGGTCCAAATACGGTCCAAGCACGGTCAGGATTTCGTCCTTATGAGTGGAGTATCTCGGATTCATACCACTGCCAGAAACGCTTCACCCCCTCGTCGACGGAAATCTGCGGTTCGTAGCCCAGCAGCCGGCGGGCCTTGCTTACGTCGGCGAAGGTGTAGGGGACGTCCGCCGGCGGCATGGGCCTGGGAATCAGGCTTGAGGGCTGGCCGGCGTTTTTTTCCACTAGCCGGATGAAGTCCGCCAGAAGAACCGGCTCGCCTCGGCCCAGGTTAATGATCTCATACCCCAGCGGACGGTCCACTGCGGCCACCACGCCGGCCACGATGTCGTCGATGTAGGTCCAGTCGCGGTGCATCTGTCCATCGTTGTACACGGGTACTGGCCGGTCAAGAAAGATGTTGTCCAGCACTTTGTGGGCCATCATGTCGGGCCGGCCGCGTGGACCATAGACGGTAAAGAACCGTACAGCCGTGAAATTCAGTCCGTACAGGTGATGATACGTGTAGCCTAGCAGTTCGCCGGCTTTCTTGGATGCCGGGTACGGCGCCAACGGGCCATTGCAGGGATCCGTTTCGACGAAAGGGATGCCGCGAGTATTGCCGTACACCGATGATGTTGATGCGAACACGAAATTGCTGACGCGAACCGGCCGACTCTTCGACGCGCTCAAAACATCGACGTCGTCTGTCCTGAGCCCAGTCGAAAGGGCCGGCAGCCGCTCGACAGCAGCATCCAGCAGGGTTAGGGTTCCGATCAGGTTTACGTCGTAGTAGAGGTGTGGGTCGTCGATGGAGGCGCGGACGCCGGCCATTGCTGCCAGGTGTACTACGACGTCGAAATGGTGCTCTCCAAACAGTCGAGAGATTAGAGCCCGGTCGCGTACGTCGCCTTCGAGGAATGTGAAGTTTGCCACGTGCCGCCCTCTGGCGACTTCAGGCCGGCGCACGAAGCGCCGGACCGCTTCCAGATTGGCGCGTTTTCGGGCAGGGTCGTAGTAGTCGTTCAGGTTGTCCAGACCGACCACGGTGTCGCCGCGTTGGAGCAATGCCTGGGCTACGTGGCTGCCGATAAAGCCGGCGGCGCCGGTGACGAGAATTCTCACTTTCCTCCCCCTGCCTGGGTTGTGCGAAAGTCGATGATGCGCTGGAGTGTTTCGTCCAGGCTGATTTCAGGTTTCCATCCGAGCAGCGCCAGGATTTTCGAGGTGTCGGGCACCCGCCGGCGCATGTCTTCGAAGCCCTCTTCGTACGCCTCGTCGTAGGGAACGAGAGTGATTTGATCGTTGGCGGTCCCTTCGACTTGGCTCAGGGCCGGCGACCGTTGGCGGTCGTTACCTGCCAATTGGAGCACCTTCCTGGCCAGATCGAGGATTGTGATCTCCTCGGTGCTGCCTATGTTATAGACTTGCCCGACGGCTTGCGGTTCTTCGACGAGGCCGATGATGGCGCGCACGACGTCGGCGACGTCGCAGAAACAGCGGGACTGCTGGCCGTCGCCGTACACGGTAAGGGGGTGGCCGGCGAGAGCCTGTTGCACAAAGCGAGGGATCACCATGCCGTAGCGCCCGGTCTGCCGGGGGCCTACCGTGTTGAAGAGACGGAAGATGACGACGGGCAGTTCCTTCTGTTTGTAGTATGCCAGCCCCAGAAACTCATCCACGGCCTTGGAGGTCGAGTAGCTCCAGCGAGCCTTGGTCGTGGGACCCAGCAAGCGATCGTCATCCTCGCGGAAGGGCACGTGATTGTTTTTGCCATAGATCTCCGAGGTCGAGGCAATGAGCGCTTTCTTGCGATAGCGGTTGGCCACCTTGAGCACAGCGTGGCTTCCCAGGATATTCGTCTCAATGACGTTCACCGGGTCGCGGACGATGAGTTCTACCCCGACAGCCGCCGCCAGGTGGAAAATGACATCGCACTCGCTCACCAGCCGATCCATCACTACTTCGTTGGTGATGGTGTCGATGGCAAAATTGAAGTGGGGATGGTGGGTGAGATGTGCGATGTTTTGGAACTGACCTGTGGACAGGTCGTCGATGATGGTGACAAAGTAATCGCGCTGTAACAAGGCTTCTGCCAGGTGGGAGCCAATAAATCCGGCCCCGCCGGTTATCAAAGCTCGCATATGCTCCTTCTTTCTCGTCTATTA
>JBHHXF010000471.1:0-3541 GCA_046756905.1 Anaerolineae bacterium
ATGATACCACAAAACACACCGGTTTTCAAGCCCGCCGGCCCTCGAATTGCCTACGCTGAGTATACCACAAAGGGTGGCAAATGTTGTTAGGGGTATGTTAAATATGCGTTAAAACTGAGTGATCTTGCTGATCTGGGAACCGACGAGCGCCCTCCCACGCACCAGGGGCAAGCCGCACCGTTCGCTCGATATCTTCAATCTCGCGCCCAATGCGCTCGTACAAGTCTCGCAGTTCTGTGCTCAGAGATCAACTCCTTCTCGCTCGACCATTTCCCAAACGGCCGGCGGGCAAGTGTCGGGATCAACCAGATCGACCCTTCGATAAACTCAGGACACCGCCACGACCTCGTCGTCGAGGAACAAGACGTCTGCCAAAGCATCCCAGTAGTCACGAACTGTCAGGCCCTCTACGGCCAGGTCTACATCCGAGCCGGCATGAAAGTAGTTCGGATGAAGGAGCGAGCCAAAAACCCGCACCCGGCTCACACCGTAACGCTCTCGCAGCAACTGCGCAGCCTGGCGGGCAACCTGCCAGGCTCGGGCTAATCGGGCCTCCGGCAATGGCCGGCGCCGCGCAGATGAGCGACGCAGCCATTCGATATGCTGCTTACGGACAACTGACTGCTGAGACATCTTCACTACTTCAACGTCCGGTATACTCATCTGCCGGGTTTCCTCTGAGTTCCCTGCGTTCCCCCGAGTTCCCACAAACAGCCATCCAGCTACCTATCTATCACCCCCGCTCCCCCCGCAGGGCTCGCTCAAACGCATCGACCAGCGCGGGGTCAACGCCGGCAATCTCGGCCACAGCGCGTATCGGCGAGGGGAGCGGGTCCTGCCACAGCCACTCGACCCTTATCCAGAAGTCAGGGAGGACATCAGCATGGTAAGTCCCCCGCTCGCCGCTGAACGCCGGGCGGTAGCGCTCTCCTTCCAGGCGATAGAAGTCGGCCCATTCGATCTGCGGGTCGATAAGCCAGTACTCACGCACACCCCCCTGGGCGTATTCGTAGAACTTGTCGCCCCGGTCGCGCCCAACGCTCTCCGGCGATACGATCTCCACAACCAGGTCCGCCGGCCCGTCCAGGTAGGTATCCCGCAATCGACCCAGGTGTTCCTTGTGCAGAAACAGGACATCTGGCTCCCGCCCCGGCAGGTGTGGCCCTGTTTTCATCTGGAACGGGGCACTGCGCACCCATCCCAGATCACGGCTCGTGGCATAGAGTCGCAACACTGACGTCAAGAAGTCTGCGAGATCCTGATGTCGGTCCGACGCCGGCGACAGCATGACAACCTCCCCGTCAACCCATTCGGCCAGAGTATCCTCGTTCGCCCAATTGAGGAACTCCTCGTAGCTCATCTTCCCCGGCGGCAGCTGACGGTGCGTCGCCTCAACTACCTGCTGCTGGACCATAATCCCACTCTCCATCCACCCCGGTCAGACTCACCCTTGCACCCCCGCACCCTGGCTCCCCGGCTCCCCTGCTCCCTGGCCCCCCGGCTCCTCTGCTGCGGGCAGAAAGCCGTGTTTGCGCAGACGCTCGATCAGGCGCTCCGCATAGGCCGCGCCCCCAACCTCCAGGAGCACATCCTCCACCGCCGGCAGCGGCGCCTGCCACAGCCACCCAACACGGAGCCAGAAGTCAGGCAGCACCCGCGCCCGGTATTCCCCGTCTTGTCCCTCAAACGCCACGCGATACCGGTCTCCTTCCAAATGATAACACTCCGCCCACGCCCGCTGTGGATCGATCAGCCAGTACTCCAGCACGCCGCCAGCCTCGTACTCGTAAAACTTCTCGCCCCGATCACGCCCCACGCTCTCTGGCGAAACGATCTCCACCACCAGGTCCGCCGGCCCGTCCAGGTATGTCCTCTCGAGACGGTTCAGGTGCTCCTTGCGCAAGAAGAGAACATCCGGCTCACGTCCTGGCAAATCCGGCCCGGTCTTCATCTGGAATGGGGCACTGCGTACCCATCCCAGATCGTGACTGGCCACGTAGAGCCGCAGGACAGCGGTCAGGAAATCTACCAGGTCTTGATGTCGATCCGATGCCGGCGATACCATGATGATTTCTCCATCGACCCATTCGGCCAGAGTGTCTTCATCCGCCCAGGCCAGGAACTCCTCGTAGCTCATCTTCCCCGCCGGCGGCGACTGACGGTGCGTCGCCTCAACTATCTGCTGTTGGACCATGATCCCACTCTCCATCCACCCCGCTCAGACTTCCCCCGGCACCCCCGCACCCTGGCTCCCTTGCTCCCCCGCACCCCCGCTACCCGGCTCCTCCCCCTCCAGAAACTCCAGGAAGAACGCCCCAAAGACCCCCACCATCAACCCCAACGCGCCGGCCAGGGCCACGTTCAGCGCCTTGCGCGGACTGACCGGTTTCTCCGGCGCATCGGCGTGCATGGCGATGCTCACCTGGAGATCGGGGGCTTCAGTTGCGACCTTGACCTCGGCGTACTTGCGGCGCAGCGAGCTGTAGGTGTCCCATGTCAGGTCCCGCGTGTCGGTCAACTCCTTCTGACGCGCTCGTTCACGCTCCAGCTCGCTCTGCAAACTCAGCAACTGCTGCTCCCAATCTTCGCTCTCCACCGTCTGGGCCAGCTCTTGCCGGCGGACCTTCAGAATCGCCAGGAGGGCGTCCGCTTCCTCCTGCCAGGCAGCAGCATCCTGGGGATCGGTAGCCCAGGCGGCCGGATCGAGCTGCAACTGCGTCTCCAACTGCGCGCCCGATTGCGCAGTGAAAGCCCGCGCCCGCAGGAACACGGCAGCCAGGCTGTTGCCTAGGGAGGTGGGCATGGTAGAGGCGACACCCTGTTCGAACTGAGACTGGAGAACCCTGGTATCATCAATCAAATCGTCGAGCTCCCGCAGGTCGGCGTACTGCTTGTCGATCCGCCTCTGCAGATCCCCCACCTCGCGCTGGAGGCGCTGAATCTGGTTGTCCGCCAGGAACTGCACCAGAGCCTGCTCGGCCGCCTGATAGTTGGTTCCGGCACCCTCCACCTGGGGCGCCAGGGTCGCCGGCGTCTGCCCCACGTCGCTGAACAGCGGGTTCACGTAGGTCACGTAGGTTTCAGCCCAGGTGTTGGCCAACGTAGCAGCCAGTTGCGGGTCTTCGTTTTTCACCTGGATGGTCAGCAGGTCGCCGGTCAGTTTGGAACTGACAACGTCGAGCAGCAAGTCAACCCGCCGCTCCTCGTCCGGCAATTGATCCCCCAGATCCTCGATGACCTGGGCCGCCACGGCCCGCGAGGTAGCCAGAGTCTGTAGGGCCTCGCGCCGCGATTTGATATCCACATCTTGGCCTAACTCCGTCCGAATATTGGGCGCGAACTCGACATCGGTTCGAGCCTTGAGGATCACGACGCCGGCTGTGGCCTCGTAAGCCGGCGGCAGCACGAAGAAGCTCAACAGCGCCGCCACCAGCACAGCCACGACCGGAATGCCGAGCACCATCAGCCAGCGCCGGCGCAGGACGTCGAAGTACTCGCGCAGGTCGATTTCGTCGTCGTAGTAGGCCGGCCAGGTGGGGGC
>JBHHXF010000472.1:0-3540 GCA_046756905.1 Anaerolineae bacterium
GCTGTCCGAATCGACTCAAGCTGTTGGTGTTCCGAGCGGACGAATCGGCCGTAGGGGGCCACGGCTTCTCGCAGCCGGCCCGTGGCCCGCTCCATTTCCCGCTCAAAGGCGTCGTTCAACACCTGATGGAGCCGCGTTCGCAAGTCCTCGGTCTTGGCTTTCAGCTCCTGCTTGGCCTGCCGGCGACGATAGGGGATGATGGTCAATCCCAGCGCACCCAGTACGCCGGCCGCCAGCACGCCCGACACATCAGCGGCCGCGCCCACCAGGAGCGCCTTCAGCAACAACCCCAGGCCCACCGCCCCCGCCTCCACCAGGCCGACCATCGCAACCGAGTCCTGAACCGTCTGAGCCAGGCGGCGCGCCTCGGCGGTCTTGTCATACCGCGCTACGACCCGCTCCGCCTGGCCGCCGATGCTGTCCAGCAGTTGCCGGCGATTGTAAGAGAAGCCGCTGGACGCCTCCCGCGCCGCGTCCTGCAGGGCACCTGCCTCCTGCCGGCGGCCCAGTTGATCGGAGATGAAGCGCCACTGGCGCAACTCTCGCTCCACCATCCAATCGATAACTTCCTGGACATGCTGCTCGATCTGCTCTGGCGTGTTCGCCACCACATCTTGCTCGAAGTCCTCGCGCAGTCGCCGGCTGTTGAGCATGTCCAGCACGCTGCGCAGACGCAGGCGATCCTCGAAGAACTCGTCGCCGCGCAAGCGCATCTCGTACAACAGCGCATCTACTCGGGACAGGTGCCGGCCAAACTCGGACGTCATGTCTTCTCGGAAGAGCGTCATGTGCTGTTCGACCGTGTTCAGGGTTTGCAGGTCTTCCTCCAGGACCTGGAGCCGTTCGCCGGCCAGGGCGTCGTAGTCCCGCGCCATTTTCAGCCCTACGCCCATAGGGCTCAGCAGTTTGAGCTTGATGCGACCAGCTTCGTTCAATGTGTCGAACACGTACTTCTCGAAAGCGGGAAAGCCGCTCCTCTTCCGGGTAGCCTGGTCTACCTCGCCGTCGTGCCTGGCCCGCTGCGCCAATCTGGACGATAGTGGGAAGAGATCGGGCGTCGTCCCGAGGAGTCGATGCGCATTCTCTGCTACGAAGCTTGCCACCTCTTCTACGGCCGACTCGGTTTCCAGGATGTCGATCTTGTTGATAACGACAACGATTTTCTTGCCCCAGTCGCGAATGTGTTCCAGAAACGCCCGCTCACTCTCGGTGAACGGCCGGTCGGCCGAGGTGACGAACACGACCAGATCACTGCGGGGCACAAAGTCGCGGGCTATGGCCTCGTGTTGGCGCAGCACAGCGTTCGTTCCGGGCGTGTCTACGATGTTGATCTCGCGCAGAAACTCGGCCGGATAGTGAATCACCCAGGTATCGCCCTCAGCCAGCTCAGCCGGCCCGCGCTTGCCGTACTTGAGGACGTGTATCTGGTTCGTGGTAGGCGTCACGCCCTCGGCCAGATAGGGCTCGCCCAGAAGGGCATTGATCAACGCCGACTTCCCGCTGTTGAACTCGCCGACGACGACGAGTAAGAACAGCTCGTCCAACTGCGCCAGTGCGTCCCGCAGCCGCGCCAGGTCATCCTGAGTGGCGTCCCAGCCGGCGAGAACCTCCAACAAACGCTCGACCTGCCGCCGCTCAGCCCTCCATATTTCCGTTTGCTGCTCGTTGAGCACGGTTGATAGCATCATAGTGCATCACTTTTACCACGAAATGGCCGCGAGGTCAACTGGGGTGGAATTTGCTCGCATCTGGCGAATGAATTCGCGGCAACCATTGCGAAGCCGCCCTGCGGCGGCTAGTCGGCACGGTTTCAACCGCCGGCGATAGGGAAGGTGGGTAGATCCCCGGAGTGAATGGTCCTCATTGTTCCTCCGGCGGCTGCGCCCCCCACCCCTCCCTTCTCCCAAGTTTGGGAGAAGGGAGGGGTCTGGAGGAGGTGAGGAGGGCGCCATGAAGTGGGACCAGAAATGGCTTGTGATGTGGTTACGGCGGGTAGATCGGGAGGATCGGGTAGATTGTGTCGCTCTGCCAATCAAGCGTGAGCGGCCGGCCTTGCCGGTCCACAATACGTACGTCCCGAATGGCTATGGCGGACTTGGTAGTGGCAGTCGATATAAGCGGCTCGAAGAGGACGGTGACTACTTCACCATTGCCTCTGATCGCTTCGGCCGGCGATAGCAGTGACGCAGCGAAAGTGATGGTGCCGATCCCCGTGGCGTCGTCCACCGTCACCTGGTTGTCGACCACGAGGTGGGGCCGGCCGGCGAATAGCGAACCGGCCATGATCTGGACACCGGGACGATTCGGTTGTGCATCGACTACCTTGATGGCTGTGGCGTCGAAGGTGAGCGTGATGTCCACGCCGTACATGTTTCTCACGCCGGCTACTTGAGCCTCCCAGAACTCTGCCGTGGGCAGGTTCTCTTCGGATGGTTGGCCCAAGGCCGGCCACCGAACCAGGTCGTTGCTGAAAGCGAACGTGGGCGATGCAGTGGCCGGCGACCCTGACCAATCGGAGGGACCCCCGGCACCATAGTTGGTAGCAACGAGCACCAGGTCGAAGATGTCCACACAACCTGTTTCATTGATGTCTCCCAGCGGATCAAAGTTCTGATCGCCGGCACATGAGCCGTACGCAGCCGCCACCCTTACCAGGTCAAAGAGATTCACCTCGTTGTCGCCGTCGGTATCACCACCCAGGAGCGTCGTCTCCGGCAACTCTGTGGTCTGGCCGGCCTGACACAGCACCGAGTCATCTTCCCTGGACAGGTAACCAGAGTGGCTGGCTACAACCCTGTAGCTGCCGGCGTCGAGATTGGCAACGGTGAACCTTCCGTCACTGGCAGTCGTGGCGGCCGGCGCATCATCGATGGAGATCGTGGTGCCGCCATGGTTTGCTCGGCCCTGCAAGATGACGCTGCCGGCGATCTGACAGACGGTGATCTGCGCCGTGGGGGTAGGGGTAGGGGTCAGAGTGGCAGTGGGGGTAGGTGTGGAAGTGCTGGTCGGTGTGACAGTCGCTGTTGCCGTGGCAGTCGCAGTCGGTATGCTGGTTGGCGTATCGGTCGGCGTGGGCGTGCGGGTTGTCGTGGGCGTGGTAGTGGGCGCGCGAGTTGCGGTACTGGTCGCCGTCGGCGTGGCAGTGTGAGTGGCTGCCGGCGTCGAGGTCGGTGTACCCGTCACCGTCGGGGTCGGCGTGCTGGTTGGCGTGGTCGTCGGTGTATTGGTGGATGTCACCGTGGGTGTGAGTGTGGGTTCACTGACTACGAAAGTCCGGGCATTGGACGTTCCACCACCCGGCTGGGGATTGAAAACCGTCACGATGGCATTGCCTGCAACGGCAATGTCGGAGGCGGGGATGACAGCCACTAGCTTCCCGCCGTTCACGAAAGTCGTCGGCCGGTCTGCACCGTTCCACCGCACGACTGATCTCCCCACGAAGTTGGCACCGTTGACGATGAGGGAAAAGGAACCACCACCCCGCGTGGCCGAACTCGGATTCAGGCTTGTAATCCAGGGGTGGGGATTGGCCGGCGTTGG
>JBHHXF010000473.1:0-3537 GCA_046756905.1 Anaerolineae bacterium
TCGTCCATGGCGGCGTGAAAGATCTTGCCGAAAACGCCGGCCGAGTGTGGCACGCGCTTGCCGATGCTCGCCGAAATCTTCATGTCGAATTCCGGTTCGGCACTGTCGAGAATGAGGACATCGTCGTCAGCGGTGAAGGAGCCGAGGATGACCGTTTCGTCTACCTCATCAGCCAGGTCGAGGATGAAGGGGTGGGCCACGTCGCGGACGTTTACGCGCGGGCGCACCAGGTCGCCCAGGTGGAAGAGGGCCGGCCCGAGGCGGTACTTCTTCGTCTCCTCATCCCGCTCCACAAAGCCGTGTAGAGCCAACGTATTCAGGATAGCGTAGACCGTGCTTTTGTTCAGGTCGAGACGCCGGCTGAGTTCGGAGACGCCATAGGCATCCTCACCCGACTGATACGCGTTCAAGATCTGGACGGCCCGGTCAACGGCCGGAACCAGACCGTTCTGTCGCTTGGGCACAGCACACCTCGTTTGTTCGGGATTATGAACAGCGTTCGGTCAGGAGACAAGGCGATTATAACATACTCGACCGGTGCTGTCAACTCGTAGAACCAATACCTTTCAAATGAGCGACGTTCAGACCTCGGAGGTCTCAGAAGTGCCTCTAGCCGGTCAGGTTCAAGCCCATTTGAGGCCGATTCTGCTTCCGAGCGCTTGTGGCGGAGACCTCCGAGGTCTTATTTGAAAGATATTGCTCGCAGAACGGAGATATCGCCGGTTGGCGGAGGGCGGACCGACCGACAGCAGAGGCTGGTTTGCATTCGCGCGCCGGCTGACGCGATTTGCGAATTCAACCTGATCGGCCTATAATAGCCACTTGACAATAGGAGCGCTGTCCCACAGAGGACAACACAATGAATGACCACCTTGATCGTATCGTTGATCGCAAGAAGCGCCGTGGCGCGAGAGACCAGATAGCGAGTGATGAGGCTGCGGGGGACCGTGTTGAACACTTCGATGCCATCGAACGGATCGGCGTGTTCCTGGAGCTTATCGATCACGCTGAGACACGAGCGCAGACGCTGGCCGGCATGTCTGGCACAGCCCTGGGTGTCTTCTTCGCGGCGTTCATTGCCGCGTTTGTCGTCGAAAGTGGTCACCCCAGTGCCATCTTGGAAATCGCCGACCTAATCTCCGAGATCTTTTTTGTTACTGGCGCCTTCCTGCTACTGCGTTGTATCTTCCAATCCCTTCGACCCAGCCAAATCCAGGATCCATGGGACGAGAACGAGTTGGAAGTCTATTGGCGCAGATTGGACCATCTTCACGCGAATGCTGCACGCAACTTCTGGCTTGGAACAGTCCTTCTGGCGTTGTCCATCAGCATTCTCGTCATTGCTGATATTCTCATTGATGTAGGTGCCTTTCCCTCCGTGATAAGCCCGTAAACTCTGACTGCTCTCCGAGGTAGCATATTGGCGCTTTGTGTCCGCAGCAGGATACCTGCTACAGTTGCGACGGAGAATCAGTGACGAGATACTTACCGCCCCGTGTGAATACATACAGTTTTAGAGAGGTGAATCGATGAATGGAAGACGTATTACCCTGATTGCCGGCGTGGGTTGTCTGGTGCTAATCTTGCTCTTGACCATGACAATCGCTGCTGGGTTGTTCGCTTTTAATCGTGTCGAGCAGACGGCAGGTGTTATCCAAGGGCCGCGGGCTGTGATAACGAAGGCTGTGCAAGAGGCCCCCGCGCTTACACCCCAGCCACCGCGTGCAGGGTCACAGCCAACCCCCCAGGTAGAGACTCCTCCGCAACTACCTGGCGTGGGGCCAGAGTCGCTGATGGCGTTGTACGATCAGACCAACCCCGGTGTGGTGAACATCAGGGTACAGGTCACTCGCGGAGGGCTGGCCGGGGGTGGGGCCGGCTCTGGCTTCATTCTGGACAATGATGGCCACATTGTCACTAACAATCACGTGGTCGCCGATGCTTCTCGCGTGGTTGTCGTATTCTACGACGGGACCGAGGCCGAAGCAGAGGTCATCGGCACGGATGGCGATAGTGACCTGGCGATTGTCCGGGTGGATCAGCTCGCCGAAGGTGCCCACCCGCTCCCATTGGGTGATTCAGACCAGGTACGACCGGGGGAGTGGGTCATAGCCATCGGCAACCCCTTCGAGTTTGGCGGCAGCATGACAGTGGGTATCGTGAGCGCCATCGGCCGGGTCATTCCGTCGTTGACAGCGTTTTCAATTCCACAGGCTATCCAGACGGATGCGGCGATTAACCCGGGCAACTCGGGAGGTCCATTGCTGGATTTACAAGGTGAAGTGGTTGGCGTCAACGCGCAGATTCAGAGTGGAGGCGTTCGGGCCAACGCCGGTGTAGGTTTTGCGATTCCGTCCAACATCGTGAAGCTCGTTTACCCCGCGCTCATTGAGAAAGGGACGTACTATTGGCCATGGCTGGGCGTCAGTGGGACAAAGGTCGATCTGACAATCATGCAGGCCAATGATCTGGACAGCCAACAAGGCGCGTACATCCATGAGGTTATCGCGGACAGCCCGGCGGCCAAAGCCGGCCTGCAAGGCTCGCCCAGCCAGGATCAGCCGATAGGAGGAGACGTGATCATCGAGGCAGACGGAAAGCCCGTTGCCGATTTCAATGATCTCCTGATCGATGTGGCCTTCAAGAAGCCGGGCGATAAGATGGATCTGACCATTCTTCGGAACGGCCGGCCACAGGAAGTTTCCGTCATTTTGGCGCGCCGGCCGGCTAACCTGAGCCCCTGATTGACTTAGAGGTGCCGGTCACTTCTGACGTGACCGGCACCTGGCGACCTACGGCTCGAAAACCTGGCGCAGATGCCACGGGTTGACGGCGATGCTCACCAGTTTCGCATTGCCGTCGAACAGATCGCTGAGTTCTGGCACTGTGACGCGGAGCGCGTAGTTCTCGACCCGGTCGATGCCGGCCGGCACACTCCTCACGACGTCCACCAACTGGTCTAGCTGGTGGATGCGGTAGATGGCCGGCTCGATGGCGGACCGCACGTTGACCTTGGATTTGGCGCGAGAAGGAGTTCCGCGCCGGTACTGAAGATCGAGCACGACCTCGCCGCCGCCGTCATGAAACTCGAAATGGTCGGTGATGACTGTCTCGATACCCATCCCAGTTACCGTCTGCTCCCGCCTGGCGGTTGCCTGAACCGACGTCTTGTACCGGCCGGGGGTCGATTGTGGATGGACGGCCAGAATCCGAAAGGGAAAGTTGGCCGGCTCGCCCGTGTCGGGATGGGTGGCGGGGATCACGAGGCCGACATAGCGGTTGATCGCATCGGGAGCCGGCTTCCCTTCGGCATCCTGGTTCAGCAGCGCGTCGTTGAAAATCACCAGCAAGTTCGTTCCCCTGAAGGCTCCCCTTGAAATCGGAGTTGCCTTCCAGGGCGCCGGCAACCGTGCCTGGAGGTTCGAGGATCCGACCTGAAAGCCCAGGACGATTCGCGTCAGGATACTTGTGGTAAGCAATGCCCCCACCTTTGCCTCCTAATGGACTTTCTCATGAGACTGAATGGAGCATCCTGAG
>JBHHXF010000474.1:0-3527 GCA_046756905.1 Anaerolineae bacterium
GCCGAGAAATCCTGTAATGCAGACAGCAAGTTTATCAGTCTTGCCTGGTCAAAACCGGTTTCAGGCCCCGCCAGAGCCATCAAGTACGCTCCAATCCTGCGCACGCGCCCATGCCTCGAAATCATGCCACTTGACCTCTGGGAAATCGCGGCGCAGGCCATTGATGTCGGCGGCATAGCCTGTGTCGGCGAACCACTCGTACATCAGGGCCATATCTTCGCTCTGGGCACGCCACACGGCTGGCGAGAATCCTTCATAGCGGATTTCGCGACCGGTCACCCTGGACAAGATGGCTGCTGCTTCGTCGCCGGCTAGCTCATCGCCGGCGATATCAATGCGTTGACCGAGGACGCCATCGCGACGCCCAATGACCGCTGCAGCAAAAGCCCCGATGTCGGCCACGGCGATTTGTTGCAGCGAGTGCGTGGCCGGCAGTGCCATGGGGAGCTTGCCCTGGCGCAGGTCTGGCAATTGCCAGGGCTGCAGCAAGTTGTCCATGAAGAAGACGGGTGCGATGATCGTGTAGGGCAGGCCGGATGACTGAATGTGCTTTTCAACTTCGTACTTGCTGTCAAAATGCGGAATGCCGGTAGTGCGGTCCGCGCTAGCGACCGAACTGAATACGAGATGACCGACCCCAGCCGCTTTGGCGGCATCCGCTATGGCAATGCCCTGGGCGATTTCTTTCTCGACACCCTGTTCAAAGGGTGTGCTCATCGCATAAACGGTGTCAACGCCGCGTGCTGCGCGCACCAAAGAATCACGGTCAGTGAAGTCACCGACCGCGATCTCTACCCCTTGCTCACTCAGTCGTTTAGCCGCCGGAGAGGTAGGATTTCGCGTCAGAGCGCGAACTTGATGACTCTGATTCATTAACGCCTTGACGACGGCGCCGCCCTGGTTACCGGTAGCACCGGTGACGAGCACCAGCTTTGATACAGACATAAGAACAAATCTCCTTTCGTTCCCGCGGGGTGGATCCAAATCTAGATAATGCTGTGGACTGATATTGGCAAATATTATAGTATAGAAACCCTAATTTGTCAAACAAGATGTTTAGGAACGGTGATTGAATAACTTTCCCATTTCCAGATCAGGGTAGCGCCGGCTGAGTAGGAGCCCCCTGTCCAGGTTCCACCTGGGGCCGCGCATCTGCTGGGGGTCGATCTCAGTGTAGGGGAAGCCTGGCTATTTGTGGAGGGGGCCGGCGATGAACTTGCCGTCGAGGATGTCGTCCTTACACAGTGCGATGCGGCAGAACAGAACTTTTTGCCGCTCTGGGGGTCGAAGCTGCCTCCAGCACCACTCTGGTCTGAGGATTGGGCACGTAGGCGAGATACAGGCGGGTGAGTTCGGCGAGCACGTGCTGGCTGGCGATCTCACGAAAGCGCAGGTCGGGGCGCTCTGCGATGGCGGCGAGGGCCAGTTTCAGCGACAGAGGATGCCCGTGCGCGAAACCGTTCACCCGCTTTGCGGCCTCTGCCTCCAAGCCTGCGTTTTGCAAGAGCTTCAGGGCATCTCTTTCGGGCAGCGGCCCCAACCGGTTGCTCTGGGAAACCCTTCACGTTGAACTTGAAATTGATAAGATGACGATTCTTGGGATGATTAACAAATTCGAGTTTTTCCAGATTCGCGCCGCTTCCAGCCCCGCGATTTCCTCTGGTAGCTTGTGGTGCTGACCTTACATCAACTCATCAGATCGCGAATCGGTTCCCACAATCACATACTTGGTTCCACCTTGGCCGGCGGCGGAGCCGGAGGCTCCTCAGCGACGGCGATCATCGGGCGCGGCTCCTTGTGCACGGTCAGTTGGAAGACGTCGGGGCGGGCGTAGTGGCCGGCCACATCCAGGTTCCACTTGGATCCGCGCATCTGCTGCGGGTCGATCTCGGCGTAGAGAATCCCCTGTTCCTTGTGCAGCGGGCCGGCGATGAACTTGCCGTCGGGGTTCACGATGGCGCTGTCACCTTTGTTGATCCACTCAGGGGCGTCAGCGTAGTACTGGGCCTTGAAATCATACCGGTCGGGGATGTCGTCGGTGCGCATGGCGATGGCGCAGCCGACCACGTACACCCGGCCCTCTTTGGCAATGTGGCGCAGGGTGGAGAGCCAGGGCTCGCCCCGGTCCCAGGTGGGGGCCAGGTAAAGCTGCACACCCCAGGCGAACATGGCATAGCGCGCTAGGGGCATGTAGTTCTCCCAGCAGATGAGGCCCCCGATTTTGCCGATTTCGGTGTCGTATACGTCCAGAGTGTTCCCGTCTCCTGGGGCCCACACCATGCGCTCGGGGGCGGTGGGCACCAGCTTCTGGTGCTTGCCCATCAGCTTGCCCTCGGCGTCGATGTAGATCAGGGTGTTGTACAGGCTGGCGTTGCTGGCCTCGACGTTGCGCTCGTTCACGCCCATCACCACGTAGACGCCGGCCTCTCTAGCCGCCTCGCCCAACTGTTCCGTGGTCGGACCGGGGATCGCCACAGACTGGTCCACCAGCTCGGCGTGGATCTCGCTGAGCAGCCGGCCCTGGCTGGGCGGAATGGCCCACACCCAGTCGGGGTAGGTGGGGATGAAGGCTTCGGGGAAGACGACCAGGCGAGCGCCGTTCTGCGCCGCTTCGGCGATCAGCTCGCAGGCTTTGGCGACGGTCGCCTCGCGGTCAAGAAACACGGGTGCTGTCTGTACGGCGGCGATTTTGAAAGATTTCACAGTTTAACTCCTTTGAGCTTGATAGAGATTGGATATTGGATATTGGATATTGGATATTGGATATTGTCCTGCAAGTACCAATATCCAGTATCCAATCTCCAATATCCAATATCCATGTCGGATTCTGCTACGCTCCCGGCGTTGCCCATTTTTGTCTGAATCGGCTCGATGCCCCTTGCACGATCGCTTTCCCGTGTCCAAAGCACGCGATCTCGAAATCCAGCGCTGCAATCTTCGCCAGGCTACGCTTGCCCTCTTCAATATCCTCGTACCCGAGGCTGTAGCCAAAACCCAGCATGTTACTGGCAGCGTCGGCCGCGAAAAGCACCCCGCCGTGCTCCGGCCACAGAAACGCCAGTTGGCCGGCACAGTGGCCTGGCACGTGAATCGCTCGGATGCCGCCGGCGACGGTCAACTCATCACCATCCTGGACCTCGTGCTCGATCTCAGCCGCGTCATACTCGGCCGGGCCGAAGCCGATTAACACTCGGAACAGAATGTTGTTGATGAGGCCAGGCGCTGGTTTGAGATGCGGCGGCACCTTACCCGTCCTGACTATTGCCGCGTCCGCCGGGTGCATGTAGGCCGGCGCACCGGTGACTTGCTTCAGTTTTGCCAGACTGCCGGCATGGTCTGGGTGACAGTGCGTCACCAGAATGTGCTGTACGTCGCCGGGTTGCCGGCCAACGGAGCGCACAGCCTCCAGTATCTTCTCGGCGTCCTTGCCGTACCCGGTATCGATCAGCGTCAGTTCATCTGAGTCGATCAGAAAAGCATTGACAGGGCCGAGTGGGATTGTGTACAGGCCCGGAACCAGTTGTTTT
>JBHHXF010000475.1:0-3513 GCA_046756905.1 Anaerolineae bacterium
GTTTTCACGCCCCGCTGCTCCAACTCGCCCAGGACCTTCTCGACCGCTTCGGGCAATGCACGGGCTACCGGCTCGCTCAAGTTGTCGTCCCAGGGGGAGAGGTCTGCCGGCTGGATGCCGATGATGGTCGTCAGTGGCCGGCGGCCAGTGGTGGCCTCTAGCAGGACCAGCGCCTCCAGTGGACCCATCTCGTGCAGCGAGATGGCCGGCGTCGTCGCGACTTCGGCCTTGTCTGGCCCGAAAACGAGTACCGTACCGGGCGATGCTCCTGCGTCTACCGCGTCCACCACGATCAGGTGATCGGCATCCTCAAGCAAGGGTAGGACGCGCAATCCGGCCGTGCCGACATCCATCAGTGCGACGTTGGAAGGGAAACGATAGCGCGCCGCCAGTTCCTGGACTACGCGGACACCGATGCCCTCGTCGCGCCGGAGCAGGTTTCCCACGCCCAGCACGACGATGCGAGATTGCCTGGTATGCCTGTCACGCTGCCGTTCCACGCTTCACCCAGTCCCAGACGGCAGACCTCCGAGGTGTGGGAGACCTCGGAGGTCTATCTCGGCGCGAAAACCTGGAATCCAGAAATGAGGCCCACTTCTCACACGTCTAGCAACAGCTCGTTGAGGGTAGCGTTGCCCTGGATCAGGTGCACGGTGCAGGCGAGACAGGGGTCAAAGGAGCGGATGACGTGCTGCACTTCTATCGGGTTGGACTCGTCAGGCACGGGGGTGCCGATGACTGCCTGCTCGATTGGGCCATGCTGATCCGAGAAGTCCTTGGGCGAGACGTTCCAGGCGGTGGGCGTGATGACCTGGTAATTGGCGATCTTGCCGTTCTCGATGCGAATCCAGTGGCCAAGAGCGCCTCGGCCGGCCTCGGTGAACCCTCGACCTGTAGCCCTCTGGGGCGCCGCCGGCGGCTTCTGGTAGAACGGCTCGCGCAGGTCGAGCTGGCTGACCCACGTCCGGAGCTGGGCCAGCAGCCGCACCTCCTCGTGGAGCCGGGCCAGTTCGCGTGTAAATGCATTGACACCCAGGTGCTTCGCCAGGTCCAGGACCAGCGGGTCCTGGTCGTTGATCTGGCGGGCCAGGGGGCCCACCTGGGTGGGCTGGTCCTGGTAGCGCGGCGCTTTTGCATAGCTGTATTTGCCATTGTCCCGCGTGTAGAAGGGTCGGGTTTCCCCCTCACTGGGATGCTTGCCGCCGTCGTAATCCTCGTACCAGGAGTGCTTCACATGCTCGGTGATGTGAGCTTGCTCAAATGGGTTGAAGTCACCGTTGTAGAAGCCAGGCGCGAGCCATGGGCTGCCGTCGGCCTGTTCGTAGACGCCATAGGCCATGAAGTTGCCCGGCCCCGCGCCAATCTCGTGGAGACCCAACTCCGGCCCCACGCGGATAAACACACCCAGGTCCGAGTTGGCATGATCTTCCTCACCTAGCCAGGCCTGTACGTCGGCTAGGCTCTGGTTCTCCAGCCAGCGCTCGACGGAGCCGCCCAACACCATCTGCTCGACAAGGTCCTGCACTTCCATGAGGATGGCGGTGACTTTGATGACGTCGTTGGGAGTGGGCCGGCAGGTGACGCCGCCAGGGACGAAGACGTTAGCGTGGGGGAACTGACCACCCAGGACGGCGTAGGCTTCGTTCAGTTTACGCTTAGCCGCGACGGCCGCGAGCCACGAGCTACCGCTGACGGGGGCGAAGCGGCGCACCAACTCCGGGTACAGAGGATGATCGGCGTATTTCTCGTTGGTCAGGTCGGGACCGAAGAGCACGTAGAAGTGGGCGGCGTGGCTGTAGGCGTTCTCCAGACCGAGCAGGATGCTACGCGTGAGGTGGGCGTTGGGGGGAGGCGTAGCGCCGAACGCGTTCTCCAGGCACTTAACCGAGGCCACCTGGTGGGAAGTGGGGCAGACGCCACAGATGCGTGGGACGAAGATCAGGGCGTCCAAGGGGTCGCGTCCCTGGAGCATGATTTCGAAGCCTCGGAAGAGGGCGCCGGCTGCCCAGGCATCCGTTGCTTTGCCGTCGTTGACCTCGATGCGAAAGTCGAGATGTCCTTCGATGCGAGTCACGGGACTGATGTCGATGATCTTAGCCACGGGCCACCTCCTTGATCCAGGCTGGACAGGCCAGGGTGTCGAATCCCTTGCCGAGAACATGGAACACGCGGTTTGCCCCTGCCGGCACCGGCAGTGCCGATTCGGTTCGGAAGAACCAGCCGGCGCTGGCGTCGGGGAAGTTGGGTTCTGTGCAGCCCAGGCACGGGGAACCAACCCGCTGTTTGCTGGACTGGCGGTTCCAGAGGCGCTGGTTGCAGTCGGCGTGGGCGTCGGGACCATTGCAACCCAGGTAGCGGTAAAGGCATCCCACCTGTCCAAACTCCTGGGCAGCAAATCCGTACTCGAAGAACTCGTTGCGCGGACAGCCCCAGTGGGAAACGGTCTCGTAGAACATCTTGGGGCGGTGGTACTGATCCAGCTCAATGAGGTCTCCCATGCCCATCAGGATGGCGCCCAGCGCCTTGGAGAGCCAGTCTGGGTGGGCCGGGCAACCGGGTATGTTGATCACGGGCAGGCCGGCCCCGGAACGGTAGTTAGCCCCCAATGCGCCACCCAACTGGGCCTGGTGGAACTGAAGTCCGGTGGCATCGGTGGGGTTAGGGTCCGCAGCGGCCACCCCGCCGAAGGCCGCACACGTCCCCAGGGCTACGGTGTAGGCGGCTTTGTCCGCCATTTCCAGCACCAACTCCTTGAGCGGTCGCTCGCCGATGAGGCAGTATGCGCCGGTGCCGTTCGGACCGTTCTGTACCGCTCCCTCGACGACGAGCACGTCCAGCGGCTCGTCTCCATGCGCATACGGCTCCATTGCCTTGACGGCCGCGGGACCGCTACTGGGGTTGATGGTGGGGTGGAAGACTACTTGGACGTCGAGCTTCGTGAGAATCTGGGGCACGTCGGGCTGGTCCGCGTTCAGAAACGAAATGGAACAGCCGTTGTCCGTGGCGCCCTGCAACCAGATAAGACTTGGCATTAGCTTACCTCCTCCTTGATTACCAGAGCTTGGGTTTCGTGGCGGGGAACAATTACTATTATATGACTTTGCGTGTTTCTGTCAAGGGTAGTTGGGCTGGTTGCAGCCCAATGCTACAACTGATTGTTCGAGGCCCGGTGATCCAATACTGGCTTTATGATCAAGCCTGATGGTAAGCGTCTAACGTTAGTTGTGCTGTGCGCTCCCACGAGAAGCGACCGGCCTGCTCCAGACCGCGCCGGCGCAGCCATTTCCGCAAGTCCGCATCCGTCAACGCCTGGCGAATTGCCGCTGCGATCGACTCCGGCGTGTGCGGGTCGAACAGCAGTGTCGCATCGCCGGCCACCTCTGGCAGACTCGACACGTTGGAACAGGCCACCGGCGTCCCGCACGCCATCGCCTCGATGACCGGCAGGCCGAAGCCCTCGTAGAGGGATGGGAAGACGAAGAGATCGGCGCCACCGTAGAGGGCCGGCAGGTC
>JBHHXF010000476.1:0-3509 GCA_046756905.1 Anaerolineae bacterium
TCACCCTGGATCGACATATCGAAATCACGCCAGGCGTGGTCGGTGGCAAGCCACGCATTGCCGGCCACCGTATCACGGTGCAAAACATTGTCATCTGGCACGAGTTGATGGGACTCAGTGCCGATGAAATCGCCGCAGAGTACGGCGTCACGCTGTCAGGTGTGTATGCCGCGTTGGCTTACTACTACGATCACCACACTGAAATCGATGAGTCCATTCAGGCAGACGAAGCCTTCATACAAGAACTGCGGAAGATGACGCCTTCCAAGCTGCCGGAGAAGCTGCGTGGTTGAGAAGATTAAGTTTTACGTGGACGAACACGTACCTTCCGCTGTCACAAAGGGCCTGCGGCTGAGAGGTGTGGACGTCTTGACTGCGCAGGAAGCCGGCATGCTTGAAGCAGACGACGAAGACCACATTGCACTGGCAGTAGATCAGGGGTGGGTGATCTTCACCAGGATGCTGATTTCCTGCGCCTGCAGGCTGAAGGAATGGACCATGCCGGCATTGTTTACGTCCATCAGCAGACCCCGATTGGTTACATCGTGCGTGGACTTATGTTGTTCTGCCAGGTATTGGAGCCCAAAGATATGCGAAATCACGTGGAGTTCCTATGACCACCAATCGGCGACCTGTCGAGGACTCCACAAAGGAGGGAATTCGACATGAAACTTCCCCCGGAGGACGTCGAGATTTTCTATGAGATTCAGCCGGCCCTGTACAGCTTTGTGAACCAGCGACGCCGGCTGTTCCCGGAACTCACAACCCCCGATGACATCAAGGCCAACGCCGATATGGAGCACTTCCTCGCCTTTCGGGAGGCGCTCTACCGCGACAGAGGGCTGTTCGACAAATTCGCCGTAGCCAACCCCGGCAACCTGCCGGCCGGCCATCTGGAGATCGCACGAAGCTGGCGGCACTTCGTGGCCGGCGAGCTCTACATCTTCCGCTACCTGAAGAAGCATACCATCTTCCTGGACGATCACGATCCACCCAAAGCCTATGGTGTGCTGGGATTGAACAGCGACATCGAAGAGATTGTCTACATGAAGCCGCCGATCCTGGTCAAGGCTGTGCTTCTGCCCTTCCGTGAGCACATTGTCTTCGATGGTATCCTCCAGCCGTACAATGTTTACTTCGGCGGCGGCATCAAGCGCCGGCTCAACGAAGACTACCGGATGGCAAAGGAACGTTTTGGAATCATCACGTCCCTGCCATTCGAGCCAGAGATGGATTCTGAGACCGTCGAAGCCAGCTACGATCGAGTTCTCACCGCGTTCCGTCGCTACCTGGGCCGGTACGATTTGCGCCGTGAGACCGTGGACCGGCATGAGCGGAACGTACGGCGCTTCGCCGAGACATATCTGGCGCGCCGCGATCCGCCGCTCCCGCTCCACGACGTTACGGTCGCCGATGTCACGCGTTACTTCGCCGGCAATCTCCCCCCCGACGTCAAGCCGAAAGCCAGTCGCACCAGCCTGAAGCGCTTCTTCCGGTTCATGCGCGACACCGGACGGATGCCATACTACGACGCGGATGACATCGTGAGAGCGATATAGGGTCAGACTCGGAGATACCCAGAACTTGAGAAAACTTGCTCTAGGTGGGTCCGTGACCCGCCGGTTTGACCGTTCACCGACCGGTCAGGAGCCAAGATTCTTATCTACTGATTCTGTAACTACCCAGCCTGCCCTCAGTCCATGAATGAATTCACGGCCTGATACGAAAAACGCGTTGAAACGCGTTCAAGCCTTAACCCGTTTCAACGGGTTTCGCAGTGTCAGACGGGCAATTCATTGCTCGTCACGGCGGGCTGGGTAGTTACCTGATTCTCAATAGCTGTTGCGCGTGGCAATCCCGGCAAGAACCGAGGATGCGCAGGAAGACGCGGATCGGGATGAATGGAAATCCGCGTTTTCCTGCCCGTCCGTGGTTATTGCTTGCGGGCCGGCCCAATCCAGCGAGACCCAAAGATGTCTCCTCCCCTCACACCACGTTTTGGGAAAAGCGGTAGTTGAGTGGCCCGCTGGAGCTGACCGAGCCGGCTCTGAGTCGCCATCCAACTCTCGCATTGAGGCAGAGGCGGGCTTGACAAAGGACATTGACTGCAAGTAGCGTCTATGAAATAGCGGACAGGACAACTGCGAAGGAGAGAGACATGCGTCTCATTGCTTATCTTGCGTTGGTCGCCCTCATCGGACTACTGGCCCCATCGAGTTATACTGTGGCCGACGCGCCCATAGGCGTAGAGGAGATGGGCCGGCTCGACATTCCCGCCAAGAAGGTCGTGCTCGCGAACCAACTGCTCTACGCAATAGATGGGGCGTGCACGGCTGTTGGCACACCACCGGAGTACGCTTGCAGAGGCAGTCTGTCGGTGCTGCAAGTGCTTCGGGAACAGAAGCCTGTCGTTCTTGGTCAGGTGCGAACGGACGCGGCAGCGTATGTCGATGCGGACGTGAGTAGCGAGTATGCCTACGTGCTGGAGGATCGCCGTGAAGTCTATGGTGCACCTCCCATGTTTACCCTGGCCGTTATGAACATTTCGGAGCCCGCGACGATTACCCCGGTTACGGAACTTCAGTTGCCCGGGCCGCAGAAGTACGAGCGCGTAGAGGCAGCCTCTGGCCACCTGTATGTGAGCAGTTCGGCCGGCATCAACGTCTACCGCTTGACCGAACGAGGCGTCCCTGTCGAGGCCGGCCAAATCGACATCCAACCTACTGCGATAGACGTGACGGACTCAGTCCTGTATGTCACCGGCCAGCGGGAAAACCTGAGTGCGCTCTTCATCTTCTCCGTATCGGACCCAGGTCAGCCAGAGGAGTTGGGAGTGGTGCCTGGAAACTATCTGGGAGTCTCGGTCTTCGGACCCCAGATCGTCCTCGAAGAGGAGTATACCTGTACCGACGCCGACAACATCACTCCCTATCGGTGCGGCGAGGTTCTGGTGGAGCTGGACGCGACGGACCTTGTCGACCCGGTTACTGTCTATCGGGGGCTAGGGGGTGAGGGTATCTACATCAGCTCAGTGGCCAGGAGCGGCGGGTTCCTTCTCGTGGGTACTGACAACCTGGTTCGTGTGCTGGACCTGAACAACGCCGCACGAGCCGAAGTAGCGCAATATGTCCCGGAGTTTGGGGAGCAACAGTTTGGATCAGTCACCGACCTGGAGGCCGAAGGTGGGAGCATCTTCGCCGTGGCTCGCATAGACAATCACTCCTCGATCCGCATCCTTCGCGTAGGGCCGATGTCTGTTGTGTACCTGCCGATGATCAGGCGCTAGGCGAGCCTGGCGAATGAATTCGCGGCAACGGCTACGAAACCCGCCTTCGCGGGTTGGATCTCAGTCGCCGAAGCCTGTCCTGAGCCCGTCGAAGGGGGCGACTTCGCAAGGATTGGTGCAGTTTCAACTGCCGGAAATCAGACTGTGCCATTGTCAAGGTAAGCGTATAGGAGACTTCATCAATGTGGCGAAAAGTAGGCTCTCTTCTTCCAGTAGTTGTCAT
>JBHHXF010000477.1:0-3506 GCA_046756905.1 Anaerolineae bacterium
CATCGCCGGCGTTCCACTGAAAAACCCGCTGATCCTGGCATCGGGTATCATCGGTACGCACGTCAGCCTGTTGGAGCGGGCCGGCCACTCCGGGGCCGGCGCCGTCACAGCTAAATCGTGCGGCCCCACTCCACGGCGGGGCCACGTGAACCCGACGGTGGTGGATTGGGGCGGCGGGCTGATCAATGCGGTCGGTCTCCCCAATCCAGGAGCTGAAGCAGAAGTCCAGGTCCTGCGAGAGGCCAGAACTCGTCTGGCGACCATGGGTGTCCCACTGATCGCCAGCATCTTCGGCGGCACGGTCGAAGAGTTCGGCCAGGTAGCCAGGATCGTCGCCACCGCTGAGCCAGACCTGATCGAAGTAAACATCTCCTGCCCGAACGTGGGTTCCGAATTCGGGGAGCCCTTCTCCAGCTCCTGCAGCAGTGCGATGGCAGTGACCCAGGCCGTGAAGGCGACGACCGACATTCCGATTGCGGTGAAGCTGGCGCCCAATGTGCCGGACATCGCACGGATTGCGCGCGGCGTGGTGGACGCCGGCGCCGACGCAATCACGGCCATCAACACCATGCCGGGCATGGTGATCGACATCGAGAGCGGGCAGGCGGTGCTGGCCAACCGAGTCGGCGGCATCTCCGGGCCGGCGCTGAAGCCCGTCGCCGTGCGCTGCGTCTACGAAATCGCCCAGGCGGTGGATGTGCCGATCATCGGCGCCGGCGGGGTGAGTACCGGCGCTGATGCCATCGAGATGATCATGGCCGGCGCGACGGCCGTGGGCGTCGGCTCAGCCGTCTACTACCGGGGCGTGGAAGCCTTCGCCCAGATTCTCCACGAGATGACCGACTGGCTGGCCAGCCACGGCCACACGTGCCTGGACTACATCCGTGGTATGGCCCATCGAACTCCACAATACGATCTCCAACCAACCCCTGCCCCTATCCCATCGGCCGGCAAACAACCATGACCAATTTCCAACCCTTCGACTCTGCTCAGGACAGGTCTCCAATCTCCAATCTCGAGTACCCAACATCCAGTAGCCCTGCATTCGCCCCTCAACTCCCCCGCCCTGCGAGGATTGCCCAGATCATCCCAGAAAACGACCGTACGCGCACCTTCATCCTGGACGCATCCGTCGACGCCACACCCGGCCAGTTTATCATGGCCTGGCTGCCGGGCTTCGACGAGAAGCCGTTCAGCCTGGCCAATGATGATCCCGTAACTATCACCGTGGCCCGAGCCGGGCCTTTCACAACACTCCTGCACGAGCGGCAGGCCGGCGACCGTCTGTGGTTCCGAGGTCCCTTCGGGTGCGGCTTCGAGATCGCCGGCCAGCGTCTGCTCCTGGTCGGAGGCGGCTACGGTGTGGCTCCCCTGGGCTTTCTAGCCCGCCGGGCGCTCGGTCACGGTTGCCAGATCACCGTCGCCGTGGGCGCTCGCACTGCCACTGACCTGCTGTTGGTCCAGCACTTCGCGGAGATGGGCGTGAATCTGCGTCTGACCACGGAAGATGGTTCTGCCGGCCGGCAGGGTCTGGTCACAGACGCCGTCGAACCTCTGCTGGTCGCCGGTGAGATTGACAGCCTCTACGCTTGTGGCCCACACGGGATGCTGGAGGCGCTGGACAGGTTGTGCCGGGAACAGGGCGTGCCGGCCCAACTCAGTTGGGAAGCATACATACGCTGCGGCATCGGCCTGTGCGGCTCCTGTGAGCAGAACGGGTTGTTGCTGTGTGTGGATGGCCCGGTCTTGGCCGGCGGCGCTTGTCGCACATTTCCTTCTATGCTACAATCGGCAGCTACGCAATGAAGCAGCGCAATAAGTGCATCGTCGTGGTCGACGACGCATCGGGGGACGCCGATGACGAACTGTATCGTCAGCGTGCCCCTTTTTTCTAGGCAATAGTAGGGTCGCTACACGCGATCCACTTCGGCATGCGGATTTGCGGCTCTGCAACAGAAGAGGAGGAAACGCACAATGAGGACCATCGGGATACTCACCGGCGGAGGGGACGTGCCCGGGTTGAATCCATCCATCAAGGCGATTGTATACCGCGCGGTGTCCGAAGGCTACCGCGTCGTCGGCATTCGCCGGGGATGGGCCGGCCTCTTGCACTACAATCCCGACAGTGACGAAGATCAGTCTCACCTGGGCCAACTCTTGACGAAGCAAATGGTCCGAACGATTGATCGCACCGGCGGCACATACCTCCACACCTCGCGTACAAATCCAAGCAATGTCGACCCTTCCGATGCCCCAACATTCTTGGGTGAATCCGGCTACATCGAGACGGAGGACGGGGCACGGGATTACACTCAGCATGTCTTACGGGTCCTGGAAAGCCTGGAGATTGACGCCCTGATCCCCATCGGTGGGGATGACACACTGGGCTACGGGGCGCGTCTGCATGATGAGGGATTCCCAATTGTCGCGATCCCGAAGACGATGGACAACGACGTATATGGCACTGACTACTGCATCGGCTTCTCCACCGCCGTCACTCGCAGTGTGGACTTTATAACTTCGCTGCGGACGCCGGCCGGCTCCCATGAGCGCATCGGCATCGTGGAACTCTTCGGTCGCTACTCGGGCGAGACTTCACTGATTTCCGCGTACCTGTCCGGGGCCGACCGGGCAATCATCAGTGAAGTCCCCTTCGATCCTGAAAAGCTGGCGAGTCTGTTGCTGCGAGACAAGCGCAATAACCCCAGCAGCTATGCGATTATGACTATCTCCGAAGGGGCGCAGATGATCGGTGACAAACGCGTTCAATACGGTAAGCGGGATGCGTTTGGCCATCGGAAGCTGGGTGGTATCGGGGCTGTTACGAGCGAATCAATCAAGGAGATAACTGGCGAGAAGACCATCTACCAACAGTTGGCCTACCTGATGCGCTCCGGCGCGCCCGATGCTCTGGACCGCATGGTGGCTATCTCATACGCGAATCTTGCGATGGACTTGCTCCTTCAAGGCCAGACGGGACGGATGGTGGCGTTGCAGGAGGGGAAATACACCCATGTGCCCGGGAACACGCCGGCCAAGGGCGTCAAGCATGTCGATGTCGATGGGCTGTATGACGTACAGGCATACAGGCCGAAGGTCACGAATATGCTGGGCAAGCCGATGTTCCTATACTGAGGGTGACCGAAGCCTGTCCTGAGCTCAGCCGAAGGGAAGGACCGGCCGAAGGGTCGTACGAAAGCCTTGACTGCCAGGCGAGATACAATATAATATGGAAACATTGGTTGGGGCATATGGAATGCCTCTCAACCCAACAGAAGGAGGAGGGAAGATAATGAAGAAACTGCTACTCATCCTGAGCGTGGTGTTCGCAGTGGTAGTGCTCGCGGCGTGCGGCGGCGGAGCAACCCCGGCGGCACAACCGACTGCGCCACCCGCTCCCACACAACCCCCCGCGCCACCTCCCACGGAGGAACCGGCAGCGGCGCCAATGGACCTGGGCGGAAAAGAGGTGCGCATCGCAGTGGAGAACGCCTATCCACCCTTCA
>JBHHXF010000478.1:0-3503 GCA_046756905.1 Anaerolineae bacterium
TTAGTCTTCCGCCGGCTCCCATGGGTAAACGATCCATCGATCAGTCTCGACCACGTAGTAGTCCGGCCTTTGCTCGTAGACCGAGTGTTCCGGCTTGTAGTGCAACACGGCAATCTCTGCCTCGCCGCCGGCTGCCTCAATGCGCTCCTTCACTCCCATCGCTGTCCGGCCACTATCCCAGATGTCATCAATTACGAGAACCCGCTTCCGGTTTAGAAGAGCATCGGACGGGAACTGCAGGAAGTGAGGCTCGTCCAGCGTTTCCCCTTCTCCGGTATAGAACATCACCGCTGCAACCATCACATTTCGCTGATTAATCTTCTCGGCAATAAGGCCGGCGGGTACCAACCCACCCCGTGTCACTGCCATCAGCACATCATAATCGCGCGGAATCTGCTCCAGAAGACGATCGACCAAACCCTCAATCTGCCCCCAACCCAGATACTCCTTTTCGTGCGCACCGTTCTCACTGTGTCCTCGTTCCCTGACAGCCGGTTGTTCGAACATGCAGTGCCTCTCCTTACTGGGAATCCCTATACACAAAGTCCGTAGTAACGACCTCAGTCGTTTCCCAGGTATCAAAACCGCTGAAGTGGTTGCTACGAGCTCATCACTTCACATTTGACAGAGCACTAAGTCCCCACAGCGATTTGGGCCGTGTGTACGGCTTGTCGCGTCAGTGCAGCCTCCACGGCCGTGATCGTTGGCGTCACCTGATGGGGTTCAGCCAGCCGGCCATTCAGGACTACCTGAGTCTTCAATCCATTGCCCGTGATGTAGGCCACCGTCAACTCGTCTGGCCGAATTGTACCACGCTCTGCCAGCTTTTTCAAGACAGCCATCGTCACACCGCCGGCTGTCTCGGCCAGGATGCCCTCCGTTTCGGCCAACAGTCGAATTCCTTCGATGACCTCGTCGTCGGTGGCCGCAGCCGCGACACCTCCGCTTCCCCGGATGGTCCGCAGCGCGTATGGGCCATCCGCCGGCACGCCTATCGCCAGGGACTTGGCGATGGTATCGGGCACTACCGGAGACACCTGCTGTGTGCCCTCCTCGAAGGCCGTTGCAATGGGCGAGCAGCCGGCCGGCTGAGCGCCAGTAACGCGTGTGGCTACTCCATCAATCAACCCTACGCGGGCCAATTCATCCAACCCCTTTTTGATCTTCACCAGCAACGAGCCCGAGGCCATCGGTACTACAATATGATCCGGCGCTCGCCAACCAAGTTGCTCGGCAACCTCGAGCCCCAGGGTCTTGGCTCCTTCAGAATAATACGGGCGCATGTTTACGTTGACGAAAGCCCAACCCTTCTGGTCGGCCAGGATAGAGCACAAACGATTGACATCGTCGTAGTTGCCATTCACGGCCATCACTGTTGGACCATACACGGAAGAGGCGGTGATTTTAGCTTCCTCCAGATCGGCCGGCACAAACACCACCGCTCGGAGGCCGGCCCGCGCCGCCTGAGCCGCCACAGAGTTCGCCAGATTTCCCGTGGATGCGCAGGCGATGGTATCGAAGCCAAATTCTAGCGCTTTCGTCACAGCGACAGCTACTACGCGATCTTTGAAGGAATAGCTGGGCGTCACGCAATCGTTCTTGATGTACAGATGATCTAAGCCCAATACCCGACCCAGGTTCCGAGCGTGAAAAAGCGGAGTGAAGCCTACATCACAGCCCACCACACCGTTGCTCTGGGCCGGCAGCAGCGCCTGATAGCGCCAGATATTAAGCGGTCCCTCCGCGATATGCCGGCGCCGGACCTCGGAGCCGATGGCTGCGTAGTCGTAGACTACTTCCAGTGGACCGAAGCACTCCTCACAGATATAGATTGGTCCTTCGTCGTACGTCTCACCGCACTCACGACACTGCAATCCGTGAATATATGTCATAGATTGATCCTCCTTGTGAACTGATGCGAGGCTTGCCGCGAGCGAGAATGCCAAGCCCCTTGCCGGCGGAAGACAAGGGGCTTGAGTTAAACAAAAACCTCTTCTCGAAGGAAGAGGTTGCTATCGACATCGTCGTAACATGCCTCTCATCTTCCAGAGAAACTCTGCCGGAATTGGCACCTGAGTTAGTCGATTGGTCTCGTGGCCTATTGGTCCGCTGGTCGCGTGATCGGTAAAATGACGACCTGACCAATTGACCAAACGACTAACCTGGTTGCCGAGGCTTCACAGGGCCGGTCCCTCCACCTCTCTGGATAAGAGCTCGCGCTATGCAGTTGTTGGCGGCATGGTAGCACACCGCGCCAGATTTGTCAAATGAGAAGCCTGCGCATGGCACCTGACACGAGCTGCGGTCGCCGGCCTCTTGCGTTATGTAAAATTGTGATCATCTCGTGACAGTCGGCTGCTAAGATACCCCTGCACAGAGAGCAATCCAGATGGTCAGCAAACTTTGCTGACCACTGTCTCCTGCCCACCTTACAGGATGTGATCGAAGGCAAAATCGATCGCATCCTGTAAGGTTTCGTGTTCTCTGTCTGAAGGCCAGGCACCCCCAGACCTGGCCTTCCTCACTTAGTCCTCCTGATCCTCAAAGCCCAGCGCCTCAGCCACGATGTATAGCGGCCTGCCCTTCACCTCGTCGTAGATTCGGCCCAGATATTCGCCGATGATTCCCAAGAAAATCAGTTGAACACCGCCTAGAAAAAGAACAGCCACCAACGTCGACGCCTGCCCATATAACGCGATGCTCCCAGACAGGCGCAAGCCGATGGCCACCACAATGCCGACCAGACTTAGAATTGCAACAAAGAAGCCGAAGTAGGTTGCCAATTGTAGCGGCAGGTAGGAGAAGCTGGTTATGCCGTCGACGGCGAACTTCAGCATCTTGCGGAACGGATACTTGGTTTCACCAGCGTACCGCTGCCGGCGCACGTATTCAACGCCCGTCTGCTTGAAGCCAACCCAACTCGAGAGGCCGCGCATAAAGCGGTGCTGTTCTCGCATCTGTTTCATGGCGGCGACGACGCGGCGATCCATCAGCCGGAAGTCGCCAGTATCTAGCGGGATGTCCACGTTAGTGATACCGGCGATCAGGCGATAGAACAGGCTGGCTGTGAATTCCTTGAACCAGGTCTCCCCCTCTCGCTCGGACCGCACGGCGTAGACTACCTCGTAGCCCTCACGCCAGCGCTTGACCAGATCCAGGATGGCCTCTGGCGGATCTTGGAGGTCAGAATCGATAATGATCACGGCATCCCCCCGCGCGTAGTCGGCGCCGGCTGTGATTGCCACTTGATGGCCGAAGTTGCGTGAAAAGTTGATGACCTTGACGCGTGGGTCCTGCTCGTGCAGCTCCCGCATGATCTCCAGTGATCGGTCGCGGCTGCCGTCGTTGACCAGCACCAACTCGTAGGACTCGCCGGCCTCTTCCATGACGGCCGTCACCCGACGGTACAGCTCCGGCAGGATGACCTCTTCGTTGTAAACCGGTGCGACGATGGACAGCACCGGCATTTGACGGTCGGACGCCGGCGTGGGTGAAGGCCGGCT
>JBHHXF010000479.1:0-3484 GCA_046756905.1 Anaerolineae bacterium
ACCCTGCCGGCTGTTGGAGGACATGGAAAGGCTGGGGGTTGCGGTTGAAACCCAGGCCCAGGGAACCTCGCCAGACAAGACCTGGTAGGATCTGGGTTCGACCGTTGCAGCGACAAGCTGCGTGGTGCGAGAACAGGTGAACGATGACTCAGCAGGTGTTCGTCGCCCGCGAGCGTGAGCTCGCACAACTGAACGAGTTCCTCGACCGGGCCCTCGCCGGCCAGGGCACTGTCTGCTTCGTCACGGGCGAGGCCGGCAGCGGCAAGACGGCTCTCCTCACCGAGTTCGCCCGCCGTGCCCAGGAGGCCCACGCCGATCTCCTCGTCGCCATCGGCGACTGCAACGCCCAGACGGGCATCGGCGACCCCTACCTGCCCTTCCGCGAGGTGCTGGGCCTGCTCACCGGCGACGTGGAGGCCAAGCTGGCCCAGGGGGCCATCACCCAGGAGAACGCCGGCCGGCTGCGGGACTTCCTGCGTGTCTCGGGCCAGGCCCTGGTGGAGTACGGCCCGGACCTGATCGACATCTTCGTGCCCGGCGGGGCGTTGGCGACGCGAGTGGCCGGCAAACTGGCCCAGCGGACCGGTTGGATAGGCCGGCTGGAGGAGCTGACGCAGCGCCAGGCAGCCGGTCCTGGCGACCTGGAACAGGCCCATGTTTTCGAGCAGTACACCGACGTACTGAGGGCCATGGTAGCCCAACAGCCGTTGATGCTCGTCGTGGACGATCTCCAGTGGGCCGATGCTGCCTCCATCAGCCTGCTGTTCCACCTGACGCGCCGCATCGGGGAGAGCCACATCTTGCTTCTGGGTGCCTACCGGCCCGACGAGGTGGCTCTCGGGCGAGGTGGTGAGCGCCACCCGCTGGAGAAGGTGTTGACGGAGTGCAAGCGCTACTTCGGGGGCATCTGGGTCGATCTCGAGGCAGCCAAGGATGTCGAGGGTCGGCAGTTTGTGGATGCCTTGCTCGACACTGAACCCAATCGGCTGGGGGAGGGATTCCGGCAGGCGTTGTTCCGGCACACCCTCGGACACCCGCTGTTCACCATCGAGCTGCTGCGCGACATGCAGGAGCGGGGCGATCTGGTTCAGGACGAGGAGAGCCGGTGGATCGAAGGGCCGGCGCTGGACTGGAAAGCGCTGCCGGCGCGCGTCGAGGGGGTGATCGAGGAGCGGATTGGCCGGCTGGAGGAGGAACTGCGGGACATCCTGGCCGTGGCCGCTGTGGAGGGGGAAGACTTCACCGCCCAGGTCGTGGCCCGGGTGCAGGAAATCCGGGAGCGGAGATTGCTGCGGGAGCTATCGCGGGAGCTGGAGAAGCGCCACCACCTGGTACGGGAGCGCGAGGAGGTGCAGGTTGGCCGTCAGCGCCTGTCGCGCTACCAGTTCGCCCACACCCTGTTCCAGCGGTATCTGTACAACGATCTAAGTGCCGGGGAGCGCCGGCTGCTGCATGGTGAGATCGCCGAGGTTCTGGAGGATCTGTACGCGGAGTGGACGGACGAGATCACGGTGCAGTTAGCGCGGCACTACGCCGAGGCGGGGGAGGGGGAGAAGGCGGTCCACTACCTGCTGCAGGCGGGAGACCGGGCGCGGGGGCTCTACGCACACCAGGAGGCGATAGGTTACTACGAGCGAGCGCTGGGACTCCTGAAGGAGCAGGGAGACTACGAGCAGGCGGCGCGGACGCTGATGAAGCTGGGGCTGACCTATCACACGGCCTTTGACTTCCAGCAAGCGCGCCAGGCATATGAGGAAGGCTTCGTCCTGTGGCAGCGGGCGGGGGAGATGCAGCCCAGCGTTCCACCGCCGCTTGCGCCCCATGCCATGAGGGTACGTTACTTCCATCCCCCGAAAACGCTGGACCCGGCCATGGCCGGCGAAGTCTCGTCGGGCCGCGTGATCCGTCAACTGTTCAGTGGGCTGGTGGAGCTCACACCTGAGATGGACGTCGTGCCCGACGTGGCTCGAGGCTGGGAGGTGCTGGAGGGCGGGCGCAAGTACGTTTTTCACCTGCGGGATGATGTACGCTGGAGCGATGGGATTCCGGTGACGGCGGGGGACTTCGAGTACGCCTGGAAGCGCGTGCTGGACCCGTCCACTCAGTCGCCAATGGCTGGACTCCTGTATGATGTCACAGGTGCCAGGGCCTGGCATCGGGGCGATGCCTCCGATCCAGACCGGATTGGGGTGCGGGCCCTGGACGATGTCACTCTGGTCGTCGAACTGGAGCGCCCAACGGGCTATCTCCTCCAGCTCCTGGGTTGCACGGTCTGCTTCCCTGTGCCCCGGCACTTGGTGGAGGTCCACGGCGAGACATGGACAGAGGGAAAGAACCTGGTCACCAACGGACCTTTCCAATTGGAGGCCTGGAACCGGGGTGAGTCCATGCTCCTGCTGCGCAAGCCGGAGTACCACCGTCCTTTCACGGGCAACCTGGAGCGGGTGGAACTGTCCTGCCCCCCTGGTGCGGAATGGTCTGCTCAGTTGGAGCGCTATGAGGCGGATAGCCTGGATGTCCTGGACATCGAGTTCTTACCTCTCGCGGAGATGAACCGCACGCGGCAGCGACACGCGGGGAAGTACGTCTCGCTACCGCAGTTGTATACGTGGTCTGTAGTATGCGACGTCAGCCGGCCGCCCTTCCATGACCGTCGGGTACGCCAGGCCCTTGCCCTGGCCGTGGACAAGGAACGGCTCATGAATGAGGTCATGGTGGACTGGGGTTTCCCGGCTACGGGGGGCCTGGTCCCGCCAGGGATGCCGGGGCACTCTCCAGGGATCGGCCTGCCCTACAATCCCCAGCGGGCGCGACAACTCCTGGTGGAGGCCGGCTATCCGGCCGGCCGCGGTTTCCCCCGGGTAGACCTGTGGATAGCCCGTGGTCCACTTTCCTCTGTGCCGTGCGAATACGTGCAGGCACAATGGCGGGAGAATCTCGGGGTGAGCATAAGCTGGGAGGAAATAGAACTAGAGACGTATTCTGAAAGGATGCGGAAGGAGCCACCACATTTGCGCTGGCAGGGTTGGGTAGCCGACTACCCCGACCCTGATAACTTCCTGCGGAATTTCATCGAGTACCTCGGACGGCGGAACGAAACCTATGAGCACCTGATCCAGGAGGCCCGACGCCTCACGGACCAGGCCGAACGGATGAGGCTATACGCGCAGGCGGACAAGGTCCTTGTGGAGGAAGCAGCGATCATGCCGATGATTTACGGACGATCACACTTACTGCTGAAGCCGTGGGTAAGGAGGTATCCCATGTCGGCCGCCCTTGGATCTGTAAGTTGGAAGGATGTCATCATCGAGCCGCACTAGGTCGCCTGGGCCGGCGAGACCTGTCCCGAGGACCCTCCCAAGCATGCCGAGGGGGGGTTCCCGACGTCTGAACCTTAAATAGAGTCAACGTTCGATGTGCATGTTCTTCAGGAGGAGACCCAATGTTCACACGGATAACCAATAGCTGGGAACTGGTCAAGGCC
>JBHHXF010000480.1:0-3470 GCA_046756905.1 Anaerolineae bacterium
TCTGTCTCGCCGCGCCCGGACGCCCGCGACGTCTGGCCCGGCAGCGCCATCCGCGTTGAGTTCAGCCGGCCCATGAACCGCGCCAGCGTCGAATCCCACTTCAGCATGGAGCCGATGCCGGCCGGCAGCTTCGTGTGGGCCGCGTCGGCCGGGCGTGAAACCGTCGAATTCCAGCCCGCCGACATCCTCATTGCCACCACCACCTACCGCGTCACCCTCCACGCCGGCCTCCAGGACGCCACCGGCCAGGTCGTGCTGGACGAGGACTACACGTGGGCCTTCACCACGCGCCCGGCCTACGACGCCATCAACTTCGGGTACGGCGCGCCGGTCCAACTGGTGGATCCCGCCGGCCGCAACGCTGTCGAGTTCTGGCCCGGCTACCCCCGCATCACCATCGACTTCGCGCTGTACGCCCTGGAGCCGGCCGATTTCACCCGCCGCTATGCCGAACTGGAACCCTACAACCGCGAACCCATCGACACCGGCGGGCTGGAGCAGGTTGCCGTCTGGAGCCAGACCTACAGCGGTCAAAACACCGAGCTGCGCACCGCCGTCATCCCGCCTGATGTGCCGTCGGGCATCTACGTGCTCACCGCTGGCCACCCCTACGCCGGCCAGGACCAGATGTTCGTCATCCTCAGCCGGCGCGTCCTGACCGTGAAGCGGGGCGGCCATGACCAGGTGGTGGTCTGGGCCAGTCAACTCCAGGCGCAGACGGCCACCGCCGGCATGGAGGTCACGTTGTACGATGACCAGGGCACGAGCGTTGGCCAGGGAACGACCGACAACGACGGGGTGGTGGAGCTAAATGCTGCCGGCCAGCCGCTCATGGCTGTCGGCCAGGCGGGCGGCGAGACGACGGTGGCCGGCCTGGATGGCGCTTGGCGGAGCGATGGGCGCTACTGGTACTGGTGGTGGGGTGGCTGGAACGGCTTCGCCTCCGACCGCTACCGCGTCTACCTCTACACCGACCGGCCTATCTACCGGCCCGGCCACACCGTGCACTACGCCGGCATCCTGCGGAACGACCTGGACGGCGCGTACACCCCCGTCGAGGCCGGCACTGCCGTCACTGCTACCCTGCGCGATAGCCGGAACAACGTCGTAGCGACTCAGGCGCTCACCGCTGACGACTTCGGCACCGTGAACGGCGAGATCGAGCTGGCCCCCGAGCCGCCCCTGGGCACCTACAGCCTGGAACTAGACGTGGCCGGCGAAGCCCACAGCCATAGCTTCCAGGTCGAGGCCTATCGCAAGCCCGAATACCAGGTCGAAGTGACATCACCGGCCTCCTACGTCGTGGCCGGCGACGATATTTCCGTCACCGTCCAAGCCGACTACTTCTTCGGCCAGCCCGTGGCCGGCGCCGACGTGGTCCTCAAGGTCTACCGCCGCACGTCCTACTGGTGGTACGGATGGCAGCCGCCCGACGGCCAGCAGATTGCCGAACTTCAGGGCACTACCGATGCCGATGGCCGCTGGACCACCACCTTCGCCACCGACGACGAGCTGGGCCAGGACGCCGTCTACACCTTCAAGGCCGAGGTCACGGACGCCAGCCGGCAGCCGGTCAAGGGCGGCCTCAGCGTGACCGCCTACTGGAACACCTTCCGCCTGGGCCTCTCCACGGAGAAGTACGGCTACCGGCCGGATGAGCCGATTGTCGCCACGATCTCCGCCCAGACCCACTCCGGGACGCCGCTGGCCGGCGAAGCGGTCCGCGTAACCCTCGCGCGCACCTATCCTGAGGAGCAGATCATCGCGCAGCACGACGTCGTCACCGACGCCGGCGGGCGGGCCACAGCTACCTTCACCGACATACCGTCGGGCTGGTACCAGCTCAAGGCCGCCGCCCAGGACGACCGGGGCCGGCCGGTCGAAGTCCGGCGCTGGGTGTGGGTCTTCGACCCCGCCTACAGCAGTTGGTGGTACCGCTCCGACGACGAACTGACCATCAGCGCCGACAAAGAGTCCTACGCGCCGGGCGAAACCGCGCAACTGCTGATTCAATCCCAGGTCACGGGCCTGGCGCTCCTGACGCTGGAGCGCGGCACGGTGCACCAGGAGCAGATCGTGCCCATCACCGGCCCGGTCACGCTGGTTGACGTGCCCATCCGCGAAAGCTTCGCCCCCAACATCTTCGCCCAGGTGCACATCTTCCAGCCGACGGATGACGACAGCCGATCCTACTGGGAGAGCACCGACGAAGGCCGGCTGCTGATGGCGCAGACGGAACTGACGGTGCCGGCCACCGACCGACGCTTGGAAATCGACATAACATCTGGCGCTGAACGTTATCGACCTCGCGACCAAGCCCGTTTCGACATCCGCGTAACCGACGCCGGCGGCCAGCCCGTCCGCGCGCGCCTCTCCCTGGCGCTGGTTGACGAGGCCATCTTCGCCCTGGCCGAAGATCGATCGGCTGACATCTTCGAGACCTTCTACGGGCGGCGGTCCAACGACGTCACCACCTACGACAGCCTGAGCCCGAGCCGGTACATCGGTGGGCCGGAGGATGGGCTGGCGCCCGGTGCGCCGACGCCCACCCCCAGCCCTGGTCCGAGGGCCGGCGCCCCCGAAGAAGGACCGCGCCGTGAGTTCCCGGACACCGCCTACTGGAACCCCTCCATCGAGACCGACGGAGACAGCAAAGCCACGGTCCTGGTCGATCTGCCCGACAACCTGACCACCTGGCGCGTCATCGTGCGAGCGGTCACGCTGGACACGCTCGTGGGCGATGCCACGACGGACATCCTCGTCACCCAGGAGATCATCGCCCGGCCGGCGCTGCCCCGATTCACAGTGTTGGGAGACGAATTTGCACTGGACGCCATCGGTCAGAACTTCTCTGGCCAGGCCCTTACCGGCACCATGAGCGTGGACGCGCCGGCCCTGACGCTGCTGAACGCCGGCGATCAGACGGTCGATCTACCGAACGGCGGCTCTGGCGTCGCTCGCTGGTCCGCTGTGGCCAGTGAGATCGGCGATGCCGAGGTGACGTGCCGGCTTCTGACGCCGGCCGGCGACGACGCCATCGAATTGACATTGCCAGTGCATCCCTTCGCCGTGCCGCAGCGGTCGGCCGTGGCCGGCCAGGCCGACCCGGTGGCCGTCGAGAGTTTCGACGTGCCTTTCAACGCCGTTCAGGATGCCTCATCCGTCACCATCAGGCTGTCGCCGTCGGTGGCGCTGGGGCTGCTGGACGGCCTGGACGCCCTGATCGACTATCCCTACGGCTGTGTCGAGCAGACCATGAGCCGTGTGCTGCCCAGCGCAGTCGCGGCTCGCGCCTATCAGGAGCTGGGTATCCCCAATCCGAAGGCGGATGAGCTGCCGGACATCATCGAGCAGGGGTTGCAGAAGCTGTACGGCTTTCAGCACGACGACGGCAGTTGGGGCTGGTGGTACGACGACGAGGGGGGCGTCTACATGACCGCCTACGTGCTCTTCGGCCTCACCCAGGTGGA
>JBHHXF010000481.1:0-3463 GCA_046756905.1 Anaerolineae bacterium
AAGTGATCGTTGGCGCATCTGCCTGGTTCACCCGCTCAATTCCCGCCGGCGATACGCCTCATCCGGGCGGGTATGGATGCGGGCCACGTCGTCCTGGGTCATGAACCTCGGGCCCCCCAGAGCATAGGTTCCCAGCAGAATGCGGGCCGTCTTGACGTACATGGCCGTGACGTTGTGCACCTCTCGGGGTGACTGCCCCAGGGCGATCAGGCCATGGTTCTGCATGAGAATCACCTTGGGCGGTTCACCGTAGGTTTCGATATGGGTCTCAAGCACTGCCTGCACTTTGCGTGCCAGGGGCAGGCCGGGGTCGGTGTAGGGCACGTAGGCCGGCGCGGGACCGCACACCACGATCTCGTCGGGGAACAGCCGGCCGGCGATCGCCTCCTCGGCCCGGCGGGAACAGAGGATGGCGTTGACAGCCGTAGGATGGGTGTGTCCCACGAACCTGGCACCGCCGATCGTCAGTGCCAGAGCGTGAAGCGGTGTTTCCACTGATGGACGGAGGGAGACGGCCGGGTCCACGCGAGCAGCCACGAGCGCTTCCGTCGTGGCCTCATCGGAGGTGTGTCCGTGCTCCAGGAATTCTAGCATGGGCTTGAAGGCAATCTCGACGAACCCCGCCGGCTCGATCTCCTCCAGTGTCATGCCACTCGCCTTGACGAAAAAGCTCCGTTCATCCACCCGAGCGGAGGTGTTCCCCTCGCCCAGGATCACCAGGTCTCGGGCTGGATCACCCAGCCAACGACTCATGGCAACCAACTCGTTTAACAGATCGGTCTTGTCACTCATAGTCATTTCGCTTTCAGTCAGTGACCAGTAATCAGTTGCCAGAGATCAGTATTCAGTGTCCCACAACGTCAAGTCGTCATTCAGATCGCTGGTGACTAATTACCTTGACAATGGCACATTCAGAGCCTGGCGAATGAATTCGCGGCAACGCTTGCGAAATCCGCCTACGCGGATTGAGTTTCAGTCGCCGAAGAGCCTGCCCTGAGCCTGCCGAAGGGGCGACCCTTCGACGGGCTCAGGACAGGCTTTGCAAGGGTTGGTGCAGTTTCAACTGCCGGACAACGGAATGTGCCATTGTCAAGTTACTGATGACTGATCACTGGTCACTGATCACTGACCCAGCAGTTCTGTTTCCGCCTCGCTGGTCCAGTACCGGCCGTCTTCCAGCCGCGCATAGACGCTGGGTAGCACGTCTCTCAGCTTCGGCAACGGGACCAGGCCCAGGTCTGGAATCTGGGGGAAGACGACTACCTTGCCGGCGAAGCGACCCTCAGCCACTGCCCGCAGCCCGTCCTTGGCCCCAGCCATGCCAGAGACGGCGGCCACCGAACGCCGGGTGGTGAGTTGCCCGTGGCGGACCTTGTCGAGCACTCGCTGCATGTCGACGATCATGGAGCCGCTGGAGCCAACTAAGCGCACGTTGCGCAAGGCCACGTCTGAAAGGTCTATCTGGGTCGTAGTGCCTCGAGGTAGCCCGGCAAAGACGTTGAGTACGCCGTCGCGGGCCAGGAAGGGAACGGCCTCGGCAATTGCTTCTGCATTGGCTGCTACAACCACGATGTCGTCGAAGCCGTCGGGGCCGGCCAACTCCCGTAGGCGTTCGAAGTAGCGCTCCTGCCCCACGGATTCCCTTGTCAGACAGATCATCTCGATGCCTCGTTGATGGGCATCAGGCACCAAGCTTTCCAACACATGGATGCGGCTCGTCCGCAGATTGGTGGCCACGATGAGCGACGGCGTCTCCGGTAGGTCCAACGTCCGCTGGACGTGCATCTGGCCCATGGGCCCACCAGCACCGAGGACCCACAACCTGCCACCGGGCTTCACCTCGGCGCGCCGGCTGCTCCGATAGGCGCTCAGGATGTCCGGTCCCGGCGTGCCGACGTAACGCCAGCCATCGTAGTGCACCCGTCCCACGTCCACGGCAATGGTCGAGCCCATGGGCTCCTCAGTGACTAGGTTCAGGCAGCCGCCACGGGTCAGAGCGGCGGCGGCATCCTCCAAGAACGCCGGCCCTTCGACTAGCTCAGGACCCTGCTCGGGACGGCCAAGCAGGATGATGTCGTCGAAGCCGGCGCCATCGGTGTACCGCTCGCAGGCTTCGGTCGGAGACAGCAGTGGCGCTTCCACAAGCTCAAAGCCTCGGGACAATGCCCAGTCTCTGAGGGTGGCCAGGAGATCAGCCGGCAAGCGGGTGGCAATCACTCGCCCAGGGTTGAACTCGCCATCCAGGACGTAGTTGCCCCCAGCCAGGCCCACCATCCACACGGTGCCGCCCGGCTGCACGGCGGGCCGGCTCGGGATGACGTAGGCGGCTTCGACACAGGCCCACGGTTCGGTCAGCCCGGTTTCAGCGTAGCCGGCTTCTGGCCAGATAGGCAACAGGTAGCTGCCTTCGTCGCCAGCCAGGACCTCTTCGCCAATGGCTCCGTACTGCGACAGCCCACCCTGGATCCGGTAGCCGTAGGCCGTGCTCTTGCCCTTGTTGTAAATGTCAGCCTGGACGGCGAAGCGGTCCCCAACGTGGTACTGATCGCGCCAGTTCTCACCCACCTGGACCACCGTCAGGCTGACCTCATGGCCCTGGACGACGGGTTCTTTCACCATGTCCCGTCCTGCGAGTCGGGGGTGGGTAGAGCCGGCTTTTATGATCTTGATATCGGAGAAGCAAAGGCCCGTCGCGTCATGCCGCACCAGAATCTGGTCCGGTCGCAGCGCCGGCACGGGCACTTCAATGGGCCGATCGTTGCGTCCCAGGTTCTCCCACCCGGCGCCGTACGTGGGCCAGACAAGCTGGGTCCTGGGGATAGGGCCGTGTCCACTCCTATACTCCTCGAAGTCTCTCATCGATACTCACCCTTCGTGATGCGTGATCCATGATGCGGGATGCGTGATTCGGGATACGGGACCCGTATCCCGGACCGCGGCCTTGGTCATCGTTTCGGCCACCCAAACCATCGAATGAATTCGATGCTGCTATGGGAAACCTGCTAAAGCAGGTTCGGGGCGTGTCTCAACATGCTTCAGCATGTTTCCGATACCAGACCCCGAATTCATTCGGGGGGCTTTGGCCGAAACGATGACCAAGGCCCGGATCGCGTATCCCGGATCACGCATCACGTATGCTCAATGTCAGTCCCCCTTCAGGGATAAACCGACGCAGATAGTGGGCCGACTCGGCCAGCTCGTCCAACAGCGTTGTCTCGGTCTTGGTGGACCCGGGGATAACCTCTAGCACTAAGTAGCTCCTTGACACCGGGGTCATGAATCTGGCCAGTGGACTGTTCTCGAACTGGCGATGGGACTTTTCAATAGCCGCCAGGACTTCCTCCATTTGAACATGCCCGATGGCGTTGAACTTCTCGGTGAAGGGCCAATGGGCGCTGGCATCCGGGGTGGTCTGTTGCAAGTGGATGTTCTCGGTAACGGCGGCGAACTCCCTCAACCAGGC
>JBHHXF010000482.1:0-3450 GCA_046756905.1 Anaerolineae bacterium
GCACTTCCCTGTCCAGTATCTCCAAGGTCTCCTTCACCGCCGGCTGTGGCTCTTCCAGGACCAGATTGAGGAAGTAGGCGGCGTTGCTGATGGCCCCCAGGGGGTTACGCAGCTCGTGGCCCATCGCGCCGGCCAGTTGGCCCAGCGTGGCCAGCTTCTCCTGGCGGATAAGTTGATCCTGAGCATCGCGCAGCTCCTGGGTGCGCTCTTCCACCATCTCCTCCAGCCGCTCGGAGTATTCCTCCAGCGCCTCCTCCGCCCGCCGGCGCTCGGCAATCTCGCCTTCCAGAGCCTGCGCCTGTCTCTCCAGCCATTCCGCCTGTGCCCTGAGCGTCACGTCATAGGCCACCAGCACCTCCAACAGGGGGAGGTACCCCCGTTGATCACCGATGGAGCTATCGGGGATCTCCTGGGCCAACCGCTTCAGCGCCAGGGTGTGCATCTCGGCGATGTCTTCGATGTCATGTCGAGTCGCCACGAGCTCCTTACCCAGGCGGTAGGCTTGCTCCAAAAGCGCCTCTTCGGGGTTGAGGAAATAGCTTCTCAGAAGCTGCGTGTACTTTTCCTGGAACTGGCGTGTCATGGCATTTCCTCCCTGTCACAGCCGACCAAAACCAGCGCATCGTCGTCGGACCGGGCATACTCGGCCAGGATTCGGCGGGCGATACGGACCGGATCGGGATACAGGATGTGGATCAGGCTCTGGGCGCTGAACGCGTTGCGGATGCCGTCGGAATAGATCACTACGATGTCGCCGGGCCGGTAGTCAAAAGAGGCTGGCCTGAACCGGGCCTGGCCGGCGCCGGCGATGCCCGGTTCCCCCGCAAAGTGGAACACCCGCGCCTGGGTTGCCAACTGCAACTCGACGTTGCCGATGCCGCAGGCTTCCAGGCAGGCCCGCGCTTTGTGAATCACGGCGATGGTCAGGGCCGCACCCACCGTATCTGCCAAAACTTCCTCGACGGAACAGAGCATCGCTTCCAGTGGCAGGGGCACGCACTCACCCAGGCGCGCCACGGCGGCCTGCGCGGCGTGGGCCGCCCTTTTGGAATGGCCCAGCCCGTCCACCACGGCCATAACGACCCGCTCGTCGTCTTCGTAGGTAAAGGCCTCGTCCCCACACCAGGGGTTGTGGTGAAAAGACCTCCTGGCCACACCAAACCGCATCACGCCCATTTCCTCGCGATGATGGTCGTTCCACGGCCGACCTCAGATTCGATGTGGAATTCGTCCATCAGCCTCTTCGCCCCGGGCAGCCCGCCACCCAGGCCGCCAATGGTGCTGAAACCATTCTGCACAGCTCGATCGATATCCGGGATACCCGGCCCCTGATCTTCACACACCACCTCCAGCCCGCGCCGCTGCCCCCGAAAGACAGCCCGCAGCGTGATGGCGCCGCCGTCGGCAGCGTGCCACACCAGGTTGTGGGCCAGCTCGGAGACAGCGGTGGCCACTTCCATCTTTTCGGTCACGTCAAAACCCAGCCTATCTGCCAGGACCATCGCCGCCCGACGCGCCCGGTTGGCGTCTATCTCTTGCCGGACAACGATGCGCTGTGCGTCTTCCATCATTCCGTCATCCCCATCGTTACAGTTGTGCCCCGGCCAGGGCGGGATTCAATGTGGAAGGAATGCACCAGTCGCCGGGCGCCGGGCAGGCCCGCGCCCAGGCTGCCGGCCGAACTCCAGCCATCCGTCATCGCCAGCTCGATGTCGGCGATGCCGGGGCCACGATCTGCAATAACCACAGTGACCCTCCTGGTATTGTTCGCTTCTGCGTCCACGGTCATCTCGCCACCGCCACCGTGCACGATGGCGTTGCGGGTGATCTCGGACACGGCAGCGGCCAGCCGGGTCTGGTTGGCCAGGCCAAATCCAACTTCCTGGGCTTTTCGGCGCACTAACTCACGGGCAGCGATCACATCGCGGCTGACGCGGAGGGGCAACGTTGCTGTCGTCATCATGATCCTTCCTCCACCCGGAGCAGTTGATGGAGCTTTTGCAGGCCTCGCGAGAGGGACGAGGCATGGGCCACCCCCGCAATAGGCCGGCGCATTTGCAGCAGCGTGAGCGCCACGGCGGGCCGCATGCCCACCACCACGCACCTGGCCCCCAGGATGTGCGCGCCGGTGGCCGTATCGCTGATGATGCGGGACATGAAGGAGTCAATCACCGGCAGCGCGCTCACGTCGAGGATCAGGCCGGCGGCTTCCATCTTCTTGATTTCAACCAGCACCGCATCCTGAAATGCCAGCGCCTCGTCGTCGTCCATGGTGGGACTGACGGGCACCAGCAAGATGTCCTCCAGGTGCATCATGGCAAAACCCATGGCGCCTCTCCTATTCTTCTTCCCTGGTGAGTTTGACGCCCACCAGCTTGAGGGCGTATTTCAGGCCGGCGCGGAGTGTCCCTCGAGTGGTCACATCTCCCAGCCGCACCTGCAGCTTGGTCAGTGTCTTGGCGGCCTCGACGCTGACGCCGGTGATGATGGTATCAGCGCCCAGCATGTGCGCGCCTTCCACGGCCGTCAGGATGTGCTGGGCCACGCGGGTGTCAATGACCGGCACGCCGGTCACGTCCAGGATGGCGACCAGCGCCTCCGTCTCGGCGATGGCGTTGAGCAGGCTGTCGAGCATCAACTGCGCCCGCTCCGTGTCAATGACACCCACCAGGGGCAGCAGCACGATCTCATCCCAGACGCGCAGCGCGGGCGATGCCAGCTCCATGATAGCCGCGCTCTGCTCGGTGATCAGCGCTTCCCGGCTTTGGCTGTATACCTCAAAGGTGTACAGCCCCAGTTTGTCCAGCAACTGGAATACGCGGACAATCTCGCGGTTCAGAACCGCCGGCTGATCGCCCAGTTGTTCCTGCAGAAAAACCAGGAGAGAATCTTTGAGGCTGAACACGTAGGAGGCCGTTTCGGACGGCGTGAATCCCTGGATTGCCCGGGAGCGAGAGATCTCCCCCAGCAATTGGAGCAGGGGCTTGAATGGCGGAGCAGTGATGTCCTCCCAGTTATCCGTCGAGATCGCCTGAACAAGATTCCGTAGGAATTCCGCCGCCTCGCGTCTCATGTCGGCCTCGCTGATGAGGTCCGCCTGCCGGGTGATGCTGGTCAACTGCGCGGCCATCCAGGCCTCCAGGATCTCTTGCTCCCGGCCGGCAATCAATTGAGCAGTGGTCAACCCGCTCATGCTCATGGGTTCCTTTTCCATCGTTTCCTTCCTTTCTGGAATGGATATTGGAGATTGGAGATTGGAGATTGGAGATTGGAGATTGGAGATTGAGGCCACTAACCAATCTCCAATCTCTAATCTCTAATCTCTAATCTCTAATCTCTAATCAGCTTTACCGTGAACGTGCTGCCCTTCCCCACTTCGCTCGCCACCTCAATCGTCCCACCATGCCCTTCCACCAGCATCTTGCACAGCGCCAGCCCCAGCCCGATCCC
>JBHHXF010000483.1:0-3446 GCA_046756905.1 Anaerolineae bacterium
CGATGACCACCACTTTGACCGGAATTTGACCAGATTTGAAACGAGCTTTGACCTGGTTAGTATGCAGGGGGGTTGACAATCCTGGGATAGGCGGCTACAATTTAGCTTAGTCCGACTCGCTGTGTCTAATCTGGCCGGCGGGTTCGCCATTCTCACGCGACTCAGGTGATGCCTTTTGGCGGACGGGTCGCGGTCTGATGTTGCAGAAAGGCAGGGTTCAATGTCGCAGTTAGATGCGGAACTTACCAGAATCCCTGATGTGGGCACCGAGTCTAAAGGATTTCTTGCCGGACGCAAGAAATTCCTATTAGGCGGTGTGATAATCATAGCGGCTCTGGTTTTCCTCGTTATGAACACGTTTCAGTCAACGGCCGTCTTCTACCTTACGCCAGGCGAGCTATTGGCTCAGGCGCCAACGCTGTATGGGCAGGATGTGAGATTGGCCGGCACCATTGATAAGCGATCTGCAGAGTGGAGTCCTGAATCGTTGACGCTGAAGTTCACTGTCTTCGAGGGGCGTGATACTGTGCCGGTGGTATACAACGGTCCCAAGCCGGATACGTTCGATCTGGCTGAAGCCGTGACGATTGAGGGAGTCTATCGCCAGGACGGCGTATTTGAGGCTCGCACCTTGTTCCTACAGTGCCCTTCGAAGTACAAGGCTAAGCTGGACGAAGATGGCTGAAATTGGATACATAACGCTCCTCGTTGCGCTAGCGGCGGCTGTCTACGCGATGGTCGCGGCCGTAGTTGGCGCGCGACGACGCTACCCGGAGTTGGTGTTGAGCGCGCGGAACGGCGTCATCGCTGTTAGTATTCTGGTGACTTTGGCAGTAGCCGTTCTGGAGTATGCGTTTCTTAAGAATGACTTCACGTTCGAGTATGTCGCCTCAAACTCGAGCCGTGCACAGCCTCTATTCTACAAGATCACGGCGTTGTGGGGCGGCCAAGAAGGCTCACTGCTTTTCTGGACCTGGATCCTCGCACTTTACTCGCTGGGGGTTGTTCTTCGCAAGTGGAATCAGAATCGTGAGCTGATGCCGTACGTGATCGCTGTCCTGATGGGCATTGGCTCGTTCTTTCTAATTCTGATCACATTCGTGGTCAATCCCTTCGCCCGCTTGGGGTTTTTGCCGGCGGATGGCAATGGGTTGAACCCACTTCTACGCCACCCAGGGATGACATTCCACCCGCCCACGCTCTATCTGGGTTTTGTGGGGATGAGCGTACCTTTTGCCTTCGCCATGGCGGCTCTCATCACCCGGCGGACGAATGATGCCTGGATTCGGACAACGCGCCGGTGGACGCTGACGGCCTGGGGGTTTCTCAGCGTCGGTCTCCTGCTCGGAGGCTGGTGGGCGTACGAGACACTGGGCTGGGGCGGCTACTGGGCCTGGGATCCGGTCGAGAACTCGGCGTTTATGCCATGGTTGGCTGGTACAGCCTTCCTGCACTCGGTGATGATCCAGGAGAAGCGGGGGATGTTGAAGGTATGGAACATGGTGCTCATTGTGCTGACCTTCAGCCTGACTATCCTCGGCACCTTCCTCACTCGCAGTGGCGTCATCTCTTCGGTTCACTCTTTCACCCAGTCCAATTTGGGGCCGTTTTTCCTGGGCTTTATCGGCCTCATGTTTCTCGGCTCAGCGGCGCTGGTGTACGATCGTCTGGATGCCTTGAAGAGCGAGAATGAGCTGGACTCACTCTTTTCGAGGGAGGCCGGCTTCGTTCTGAACAACCTTATCTTCATGGGAGCGCTGTTCGCTGTGTTCTGGGGAACCATCTTCCCCATGGTTTCGGAGATCGTCACCGGTGAGAAGATCACGGTAGGACCGCCATACTTCAACAAGGTGGTCATTCCTATCTTCTGGGTGTTGATTCTCCTGACAGGTATTGGCCCCCTGCTGGCGTGGCGTCGCTCATCCCCCAAGAAGCTGGGCGCGTACCTGTTGTGGCCATTCGTGATCACTTTGCTGTCGATTGTGGGCATGTGGGTGTTCGGGATTCGCAACCCGGTGGGCCTCATCGGATTTGGCACGTGCATCTTCGTGGGGATCATCACCCTGCTGGAATACGTCAACGGCGTGCGCGCCCGAAGGCGCACCGCCGGCGAATCCTGGTTCCAGGCGCTGCCGACGCTCTTCGTGCGCAACCGCCGGCGGTACGGCGGCTACCTTGTGCACGTCGGCGTCATTCTGCTGTCCATCGGTGTCCTTGGCTCCTCCGTGTACAAGATCGAGGTTCGGAAGAGCGTGAAGCAAGGCGAGTCCTTCACTGCCGGCGATTTCACTCTCACTTTTGCAGGCATGACACAGGAGCGCAGCCCTGATCGAGATACGGCCATCGCTCAGATTGCCGTCTCCAAGGATGGGCAGGTGCTCGGCACGCTCGATCCGCACCGGCACTTCTACCTTGCGTCCCAGCAGCCGGCCACAATCCCATCCATTCGATCTACCATGGTTGAGGATGTGTATGTCAGCTTCAGCGCCTATGATCCACAATCGGGACTGGGAACGTTCCAGGCCTTCGTCAACCCGCTGGTGGTGTGGGTTTGGATTGGGGGCGTCATCTTCATAGCCGGCACACTGATTGCGGCCTGGCCCGACTGGGCTGAGGAGCGGCGGCTGGCCGAAGTTCGCTTCCGGCGTGGCGCTGCCTCACCGGCGCGTTTATGATCAGATTTCTGTAGAGTGGAGGCATAAGCGCGGGCGCAGCGGCCCGTGCTGTCTATGCTAAACCTTGCAAAGGTTCTTGTAGCTCCTGCAAATGGAGCTTTTTCGACCGAAGAAGGCAATTCTGGCTACCGCGTTCTAACTGAACCCCTGGGCTGGGGCAGGCCTTTGCAAGAGTGAGTTGAAGAAAGTTTTCTGGAATGAAACAGCATCTTCTTGGGTCTCTGGCGTTTGCTTTGGCAGTTGGCCTGGTGGTTGTTGTCGGCCTCCTGGCGGTGGGGTCCGGGCCGGCAGCCGCCCAGGCGCCGGATGCGGCGACAGAGGACGAGATGTACCGCATCGCCGACAAGCTGAACTGCCCCATCTGCCAGGGGCAGCGCCTGTCCGAGTGCCCAATTCAGATTTGCCAGGAGATGCGCGCTGAAATCGTCCAGCGGTTGCAGGCGGGCCAGCCGGAAGAGGAGATCATTCAGGCCTTCATTGACCGGTACGGCATCCAGGTTCTGAACCAGCCGCCTGTTGAAGGCTTCAATCTCCTAGCGTGGGTGATTCCGTTTGTGGGGCTGGCGCTGGCGCTCATAGTCGGGGCTTGGGTGCTGCGACAGTGGCTGCAGCGACGCCCCGTAGCCGGCGGGGAATCCGTCGAAAGTGGCGTTGGCGATCTGCCGGAGGAGTACCTGCGCCGGCTGGAAGAGGAAGTTGCCAGTGAACAGTGATCAGTAAACAGTATTCAGTGATCAGTGAGCGCTGACCGAAACTGATTACTGATTACTG
>JBHHXF010000484.1:0-3435 GCA_046756905.1 Anaerolineae bacterium
ACCGGGCGCGGCTGGCTGGTCTGGCGTTGACCATGCTGTATGGGTTACTATTGATCGCTCAGGTCGGCGCTATTATGTTCACTCAGAGTAAGGGGGCGCTGGCTGGCCTGCTGGCGGGCCTGTTCTTTTTCGGCCTCCTGTGGGCTGCGGCGCGCGGCTATCGAGTGTTCTTCCTGGCCGTTGTGCTGGCAGCCTTTCTGGCGACGGTGCTCGTTGTGTACATCATTCTGCCTGGAACCTCACTGGGTGCTTTGCAAGATCTGCCCATGCTCAGCCGGCTAACAGGCGCTCTGGAGTCGCGGAGTTTCCTCAGCCGGACGCTAATATGGGACACCGTGACGCGGATGATCACTGGTAGGCCCGGACGCCTGCTGGTGGGCTACGGGCCGTCAACCATGGACGTTACACTCCAACGCTACTACACGCCGGCCTTGTTAAAGAAGAGGTCGGCAACTACCGTACTGGATCGCGCCCACAGCGACCTACTGGACTCAGCGGCAACCGCCGGGTTGCTGGGCCTGGGGGCGTACTTGCTTCTTTTCTGGGCACTATTCCATCAGGTGCTGCGCCATCTAGGACTGCTGACCAGCCGGCAACAGGGGCGTATTCTGTCGGGGTTGTGGTTCGGCCTTGGAATGGCGGCTGCGCTGGGGGCGCGATTGGCGGACGGGTCGTGGCGCTTCTCCGGCCTGGCGATGGGCTTGGGGGCTGTCGGTGGCCTTGTGCTCTACGTGACCTACCGCGGTCTGCGAGACAGTGGGCTAGGGTTGGCCGACGCCGAATCTCGCCAGAGCCTGCTCCCCATTGGGCTGGCAGCCGGCGTGGTGGCGCACTTCGTGGGTGGGCAATTTGGCATTGCCACGCCGGCTGATCGGACCTACTTCTGGGTTTTCGCTGCGCTCATAGCCGGGCTATCGGCATCAAGGACACCGTCAGAAGGAGAATGGGTCGGTGCCGGCACATCCAGCTTAGAGGTGAACCCGCCACGACACTCAGACGGGATCATGAAATATCGCGTAGGAGTAGTCGGCGGGCTTGTGACTGGCTTTATTCTGATGACCCTGCTGAATGATTTCATTTGGCGTAAGGATAGGTTGGAGCCATCGCCCGTGATGCTGGGCCTGCTGGGCGCCGTATGGCTGGCCGGCGCTGTTATGTTCCTGGGAGAGGTCTTCATCACCAGCCCAGGATCACGTACACAGAGCTGGAGTCGGGAGATGGCTGCTTTTGTTCTGGCGTCGCTGCCGCTTCCCATCATCTTCCTACCGCTTCACATTACGTTCATCGGTCCCAACCGAATTCCCCAGGAGCAGCCGGTGGTGTACCTGGCTATGCTCCTGGCCGTCATGGTCCTGCTTGCCCTGGCGTTGAGACTGCCTGGGCAGGATGTGGACACCTCGTGGCGGCCGGACTGGGCGGCGCTGTATGGCCTGGTGGTGGTTGCAGTGACGGTGGTTGTGATTGTTGTCAGCATCACTCCCCTGCGTGCGTCGGCGTTTGACAAGCAGGGCTGGAGTGCTGCTCAGGATCCGAGCCAGGTGAATCTGGCTGTGAGCATGTACCAACGAGCTATCGAGCTGACCCCCCAGTGGGAGCAGCTCTACCTCCGGGTGGGGGCGTTGTTGCAGGGCGAGGCGGAGCGGCTGCCGGCAGGAACGCAACAGGATGCATATTATCAGGCCGCGCTCCAGGAGCTGGAGGCTGCTCTGGAGTTACGACCCAGCAATGCGGTCCACTGGATCAACTTGGGCCGTTTCTACGTACGGCGCGGCAATGCCACGTCGGAGCCTGTGTCGCGCCGTGAGCGACTGAAGCGCGCGCTGGAGTACTATGAACACGCCGCAACTCTGAGGCCGGCGTCAGCAGAACTCTATCGCGAGTGGGGGGAGGTGCATGCTGTCCTGGGAAGTCGCGATGAGGCTTTGGAAAAGTTTACATACGCCGTGACTTTGGACCCGGACTATGTGGCCGGCTACCGGTCGCTGGCCCAGTTGTACGAGATCGAGGAGGACTGGGCCGGTGCGGTTCGGGTCTACCGAGAACTGGTCAGGTTAGAGCCGGACTCGGTTGACACATCTCGGGCACTGGCCAGAGCTTACTGGCGGGCAGGGGAATTGCAGTCTGCCCTGGCGGCTTATCTTCAGGTTCTGGAGAGTGAACCGCGAGACTATGCGGCTCATCGGGAATTGGTTGACCTGTACCAGGCTTTGGGGCGTTCCCAGACAGCGCTGGCTGAGGCGCGAATCGCCCGAGAGATAGCCCCGTCAAAGGATCAGGCGACGCTGGATGATATCATAGAGCGTTTGGCGTCCAGTGAGTAACTTGACAATGTCAAACGCCAAGGATGGTTGGTAGTAAGCCGCGTAGCGGAGCGGAGTGGCGTCGAGTTTGACAACATTCTGCCGTGCTGACAGCATTCCGCTTCGCTACGTGCCTTACTACGAGCATGGGAGGAGAGTTTGTCAACGATGAAAAAACAGACCTGGCTGAGTCCGGTTAATTTGGGAGTTCTGCTGCTGGTGGTGATCTTGGTGGCCGGCTTCGCGGTAGGGCGTTTTATCCTGTCGGGTGGGTCTCCCTCGACAAAGGGGCAGGGGAGCTCTTCAATCGCGCCAGCGCCGGCCGCCACACTATCCGAAGGAGAGCAGGCGTCTGCATACTTCACGCAGGCCCGCGCGGCCTATGACGAAAAGAACTACGAGACTGCGCTGCGCGACTTCACAGCCGCCGTCGATCTTTCGCCGGGCTATGCTATGGCGTACCTGTTTCGTGGGCTGACCTACGCCCACCTGGGCGAAAACGAGCTCGCAATCCAGGACCTGAAAACCTATCTAGACACTGCCAATGACGATATCAACCGTCCGGAGGTAGAAAATCTGATCCGCCGGCTGGAGAGTGGATCACCCTGAAAGCCCGAAATGGCTAGATGGCTGGATGGCTTGTTGGCTGAGCAAAACATGAACCAACAAGCCATCCAGCAATCTAGCGCCGTCCTGAGCCTGTCGAAGGGCCATCCAGCCAACTGTCTTCGATTCCCCCATGAGTTCCCGAACCTCACCGCTGCTTAGCACCTTTTGCTGGCGACTGATAGAGGCCGGCTGGCTGGTCGCCGCCATTCTGGCTCCGCTGTTCTTCAACTACCACAGCAACAAAGCATTCGAGCTGGACAAGCTGGGCCTGTTGCGCTTCCTGCTGCTGCTGATGATCGGAGCTTGGCTGATCGGAGCGGCCGAGGCCGGCGGGGGCGCGTTGCTCGTGGGATCACGATCTCCAGGGCAGAAGCCGAAGCGGCGGCCAGGCCGTAAGGCGCGGGAGCAGAGACCGGTCTCCCTGAGGCCGTCCATTCACCTGCGGAGCAATGCTTGGCTGATTCTGGTTCTGCTGCTGGGGGCGGCATATCTGCTGGCGACGGGGCTGTCGATGAGCCCGACCACA
>JBHHXF010000485.1:0-3421 GCA_046756905.1 Anaerolineae bacterium
GTGATTGACATCCCACCACCATCCGGTTATAATGGGGGCGTCTACTCGCCCGTCTGTTCGGTTCAACAAATGCCCACAGCCAAAGTCGATTACAATCAACACCATCTGCACCGCGTTCGTCACTGGTCCGAGCGCGGCCGGCACGCCCCACTGCGCGGGTTGAATCTCCGAGGCGCCGACCTGCCAGGCATCGATCTGGCCGGCGCGGACCTGACCGGCACACAACTGGACCTGGCGAACCTGAGCGGTGCGAATCTCGCCGGCGCGATCCTGGTGGGCGCCACGCTGCGTGAGGCAGACCTGGAGAGTGCAGACCTCACCCAGGCCGACCTGTCGCGCGCTTTCTTGAACGATGGCCGGCTGGTAGAAGCCCAACTCGCCTGTGCCCGACTCACCTCGGCGTGGCTGACCGAGTGCGACGCGACAGCGGCCGACCTGACGCAGGCCAACCTGGCCGGCGCCCACCTGCAAGAAGCCAGGCTGCACGACGCACGGCTGGTCGGCTGCGACCTGACCGGCGCCATCCTCATCGGCGCCGACCTGGCCGGCGCGGTCCTGACCGACGCGGTCCTGAGTGGCGCTACCCTGTGGTGGGTCGACCTGCGCCACGCCCACGGCCTGGAGACGGCTAACTGGCTGAACGCAGACATCAGCCGCTGCAAGCTGCCAGCCGGCTTCACGCCCGACACTTCACAATCGGAGACCAGCAGAATTGCCTGAACTCATCCGCATCGAAGACCTGTACGACATCGAATGGCTGGAAGATCCGCGCGTCAGCCCCGACAGCACATGGATCGCGTACGTGCGCGTCACCCCTGATCGGGCCAAGAACTCCTATCGCCGGGCCATCTGGCTGACGACGCCCGAGGGGGACTGCAAGCAGTTCACCGCCGGCACGCACCAGGATCACACCCCGCGCTGGAGTCCCGACGGCAAAACCCTGGCCTTCGTCTCCACCCGCAGCGACGACAAGCCCCAGATATACCTGATCGCCGTGGACGGGGGCGAAGCCCGGCCCTTGACGTCGATGCCCAACGGAGCCACAGAGCCGGCCTGGAGCCCCGACGGCACACAGATTGCGTTCCTGTCCCGCGTCCACGAAGGCGAGCGGGCCAAAGAGGACACCAACGGTGAAGAAGAGCCGCCGGCGGACCCGTGGGAAGCCAGGCGTCGCCGGGAACAGATCGAGCATGAAGAGCAGGAGCGGGTCGATCCGCGCGTGATCACGCGGCTGCCGTACCGATCGGGAACGTCGTACCTGGATGGCCGGCGCAGCCACATCTACACGATCTCCGTCGAGGCCGAGGAGGATGAACGAAAACCTCAGCGGCTCACGGATGGCGACGTGGACTTTGGCGCGCCGGCGTGGACAGCCGACGGTCAGGCGATTCTCAGCCACACGGCGCGCGATCCCGACACGGATACCCTGTTCCTCTACCAGGACCTGGTACGCATCGACGTGGAAAGCCGGGCTGTCGAGCGACTAACAGCAGACGATGGGTTCACCAACTTCGCGCCCCGCTCCTCGCCTGACGGTCGTTGGATTGCCTACACCCGGATGCCAGAGGAGCGCCCCCTGGCCTGGGGGCCTCGCCTGGCGGTCATGCCGGCCGGCGGCACCTCGACCGAAGCCCGTGACCTATCTCTGCCTCTGGACCGCCCCGTCGAGGACTTCCGCTGGTCGCCGGACAGCCAGGCTCTCCTCTTCGGTGTCGAGGATCGAGGTGACGCGCACGTCTACCGCGTGGCTGTCAACAGCGGTGAGCCTGAGCGCATTTTAGGCGGATCGCGGTCGATTGAGAGCTTCGACGTGCCGACACCAGCTCTCAGCAGCGACGACCCGCCCATTGCCTTCATCGCCAGCACTCCCACCGCGCTGGCGGACCTGTGGCTCCGCACATCCGACGGTGAGGAGCGCCGGCTGGTCCAGAGCAACGCCGACTACCTGGCCGAGAAGGACATCCAGGTATCTGAGGAGATCTGGTTCACCACCCCCGACGGCCAGGAAATCCAGGGGTGGATCGTGAAACCGCCCAAGTTCGACCCGTCTCACAAGTACCCGATGATCGTGGAGATTCATGGTGGCCCGCACGTGATGTGGGGTCCCAGTTTTCGGACGCTGTGGCACGAGTGGCAGGTCTTCGCAGCGCACGGTTATGTCGTGTTTTTCTGCAATCCACGTGGGTCCGAAGGATACGGCCATGCGTTCCAGGGCGCCATCCACAACAACTGGGGTTATGCCGAGGGGCCGGACATCCTGGCCGGCATAGATCATGTGGTAGCCCAAGGTTATGTCGATTCAGATCGCATCTGCATCACCGGTGGCTCCTACGGCGGCTACATGACCACGTGGCTCATTGGCCACGATGATCGGTTCGCAGCGGCCGCCACGCAGCGCGGCGTCTACAACCTGACCTCATTTTACGGCACCAGCGATGCCTTTGAGCTCATCGAAGTCGAGTTCGACGGCGACCCATGGTCCGTCACTGAGAAGCTTCACCATCACTCGCCGCTGGCCTACGCTCCGAATATTCACACACCGTTGCTCATCCTGCACGCCGATCAGGACTACCGCGCGCCAATTTCGGACGCGGAACAGCTCTTTGCCGTGCTGCGCCGGCTGGGCCGCGAAGTCCAGTTCGTCCGCTACCCCCGCGAAGGCCACGAACTGTCCCGCTCCGGCGAGCCAAAGCATCGCGTGGATCGGCTGAAGCGCATCATTGAGTGGTTCGATCAGCATTGCGGGCAAGGCCAGGAATCGACAGCCGAATCTCACCCATGAGGCGAAAGGAACATCCGTTACCGGGAATGCGTCGATAAGCAAAGCGAGCCCTGAATGAGAACCCTGCCCCACCTCCCGTATCAGCGCAGTCTGCGTAAGCTGCTCCACCGCCTGACGGTGCTCTGGCTGATCATCTACGTGCCGGCCATCACAATTCTGGGCGTGCGCGGGGAGGCGTTGCGGGGTTTGCGGTGGCTGCTCGACGCTCCACTGTGGCTCCTGCTGCTCGTTGTTCTCCACGGGATCGTCGTGGCTGCCGGCTGGGGGATCGCTGCCTACGTCTGGTGGACAGGCGAGCGCCGCCAAATCGAGGAACGCATCATCGCCCGGTCTCTGGCCGACCTACACGCGATGCCGCCGGACGACTTCGAAGCCTTTGTAGGCCAGACTTTGGAGGCCAGGGGCTTCAAGGTCTGGGACACGCGCTACTCGGCCGATCACGGCATCGACTTGCAGCTCATTACGCCGGATGGCGCGCCGGCAGTCGCCCAGATCAAGCGTTACAAGAATCACGTGGGGGAGCCGGTTGTGCGCGACCTGTTCGGCGCCATGATCAATGCCGGCGCCGATTGCGCCTACCTGATCAGCACCGGCGGCTTCTCAGAGCCGGCGCGCGCATGGGCTGAGGGTAAGCCGATT
>JBHHXF010000486.1:0-3420 GCA_046756905.1 Anaerolineae bacterium
CCGCATGGAATACCTGGCCGAGCAGTATCGTCTGACCATTGACGAGAGTGGCATCGTCCACTTCCCATAGCAGCGTGATCTGCATGGACAATGAGGCGGAGCAGATCTTCGTTCGCAGCCGCCGTGGTACTGTTCCTCGCTCAGATCCTCTTCAGCTTTCGGTGTATTCCCAGCAAATCCCCAATCAGCGCGTATCCTGTTTCCAGCCGGCCCGCCCCCGGCCCCACCAGCGTCACATCGCCCAGCAGGTCTGTGCTGTAGGTGATGGCGTTCGTGGCACCACCCACGCTGGCCAGCGGATGCTCCATGGGCACGCGCGTCGGACGCACGCTGGCGCTAGAGCCGCCGCCGGTCCTTTCCACGCTCCCGATCAGCTTCCAACGTTCGCCATCAGCCTGCGCTGCGGCGATGTCCTCCGGTGTCAGCCGCGTGATGCCGTGGCGGTCCACGTCTTTCATCGTTAGCGGGAGACCCAGAATCAGATTCGCCAGGATCACCACCTTGCCGGCAGCATCGAACCCCTCCACATCGCCGGCAGGGTCCGCTTCGGCGTAACCCCGCGCTTGCGCTTCGGCCAGGGCCGCGCTGTAGGTAGCGCCGGCCTCCATCTGGGTCAAGATGTAGTTCGTCGTGCCGTTGAGGATGCCCTGGATGCGGTGGACGCCGGCCGAGAGCAGGTCTTTGCCCAGGCGTAGGGCCGGCGTGCCGCTCATCACCGTGCCCTCCACCCCGATTTCCGCGTTGTGGGTTCGCGCCAGCTCAGCCAGTTCGGGGTAGTGCAGGGCGATGGGGCCTTTGTTGGTGGTAACGACGTGCCGGTCCTGTTCCAGCGCCAGCCGCACATGGCTGAGGGCCGGCTCGCCGGTCTCCAGGTCGGTGTAGCTGAGTTCCGCGATGACGTCGGCGTTACTTTCGGCGATGGTGCGCATGGCGTCCCAGCCTCGATGGGGGGCCGCAACGCGATTCAGGTTGCCGTCAGCCTGAACCGCGTCGAGGAGTTCAGCCGGGCTCAGGCCGGCGGGACTGAAGACGCTGCCTTTGAGAAGGTCGCTGACGGCGACAATCTGGAACTGTGCGCCGAAACGCTGTGCCAGCGCATCGCCTCGGTCCCGCAGAATCTGGGTTAATCCCTGACCTACGGTGCCGAAGCCGATCAAGGCGAGTCGATAGGTGTGCATGTGGTCTTTCCTCCTGACTGTGAATTGCTCGTTGCCGGCTGCCAGAATATCACGAATTGATCGGTTTGTCAATGCAGATGTGGTTGACCAGTGTGAGTCGGTATGCTACAATCCCTGTCTGATGGCCGGCCACTATTCGTCCGTGATTTACAAACTAATCGATTGACTAATCAATGCCGGTCTGCTACAATTGCTATCAGGTTAGAAGGAGATGCAATGACGCCTTTTCGTCCTACCTACTACAACGTGCCCCATTGGGCAGAGGTCACCTTGTACGTCACCACCGTGGTGATGTTGGTGATCCTCGCCTACGGTATCTGGCGTCGCTTCGCGCTGTGGCAGCAGGGTCAGCCGGCCCAGCTCCCGGAGGCTTGGAGTGAGCGGTTCGGCCGGCTGCTCACCTTCGGTCCGCCAGGTCAGAGACGTGTCGGAGAGCGACTGTACCCCGGATCGTTCCACGCCGGCATCCTGTGGGGCTTCATCATCCTGTTCATCGGTACCGCCCTCGCCACCATCGACTATGACATTGGCGTCCTGATCTTCGATGTCAAGCTGTTGCAAGGGTCGTTCTATCTGCTGTATGAGGTGGTGCTCGACGTTTTCGGTGTTCTGTTCATCGCCGGCCTGCTGGTGGCAATGTACCGCCGCTACGTTGAGCGCCCAGAGCACATTTCTGCCCGGTGGGGATGGAGCCTGTGGTCGCTGTTGTTCATCAACGTCAGTGGCTTCCTCCTGGAAGGCTATCGACTGGCGTTGCAACAGCCGGCCTGGGCCAGGTGGTCGCCTGTCGGCTATGCCACGGGCCAGATTCTGGCTTCGCTGGGGCTGGTCGGCGACGTCGGTCGCCCGATGCACCTGGCAATCTGGCTGCTACACGTGTTTGCCGCGCTGGGGTTCCTGGCGCTGATTCCCTTCAACAACGTCATTCACCTGGTGACATCATCGATCAACGTCTTCTACAGCCCACTCAGGCGGCAGACGCCGGCCGGCGCTGCCCTGGCGCCGATCAACATCGAAGATGCGGAGTTCTTCGGCGTGGGCGAGATCGGCGAGTTCACCTGGAAACAACGGCTGGGCTTCGATGCCTGTACGCGCTGTGGCCGGTGTAGCACGGTGTGTCCGGCCGACATGGCCGGCACGGCCCTGAACCCGAAGCAGGTAATCGTGAATCTGGACAACCACATGAAGCGGTCGTTGAACGGGAACGGCCATGGGGAGCTGTCGGCCCTTCACGGCGAGGTCATCGCTGCCGACGAACTGTGGGCCTGCACCACCTGCATGGCGTGCGTGCGCGCCTGCCCCGTGTTCATCGAGATAGTGGACGACATCGTCGATCTGCGCCGCTACCTGACGCTGTCGGAGGGAGCTGTGCCCACCACGGCCGGCCAAACCATGCGCCAGATGATGCAGGCCGGCAATCCCTGGGGCTACCCCACCGCCGATCGGCACAACTGGGCGGAAGGGCTCGACGTGCCCCAAATCAAGGAAGGCGAGCACGTCGAGTACCTGTACTGGGTTGGGTGCTCGGGGGCGTACGATAGTCGGAATCAGAAGATTGCGCGGGCTGTGGCGCGGGTGCTGAAGGCTGCCGGCATCAGCTTCGCGGTTATGCCGGAAGAGAAGTGCAACGGGGAATCAGCGCGCCGGCTGGGGGACGAGTACCTGTACCAGCAACTGGTCGAAGAGAATGTGGGGAATCTGAATCGATATTCGTTCAACAAGATCATCACCCATTGCCCGCATTGCTTCAACACGCTCAAGAACGAATATCCACAGTTCGGCGGCGAGTACGAAGTTGTCCTTCACTCCCAGGTGATCGAGGAACTGATTCAGTCTGGGCGGGTGAAGCTGACCGAGGCGGAAACGCGGCGGATCACGTTTCACGATTCCTGCTATATCGGTCGCTACAATGGCGTCTTTGACGCGCCCCGCGCTTTGATCAACGCCCAGCAGGACCTCCATCTCGTGGAGATGGAGCGCATTCGCGACAACGGGCTGTGCTGCGGCGGCGGAGGCGGCCAGATGTGGATGGAAGTCGATGCTCAGCGGCCGGTAAACCTGATTCGTCTCGAGGAGGCGGTGCAAACCCACTCCGACGTCATCGGTACCACCTGCCCATTCTGCCTGACGATGCTGGACGATGCTGTAAAAACAGAGGGCGTTGAGGAGCAGGTCGCGGTAATGGATGTGGCGGAACTTGTGGCGGAGGTTTTGGACGAGAGAGGGAACTAAAGAGGAACTC